>OMVH01000222.1 GCA_900314365.1 uncultured Prevotella sp.
TAACTAATTGAAGATTAATTGGTTACTTTCTTATTAGGAAGAGAATGAGTCGCAATTTCGTCACAGGCGGGGTTGCGATTCTTCGCTGTACCCCCCATTACCCCTAAATTTTATAAACTCGAATGAAAAAAGGGCTGTCGGGTGGGTTTTGGGAAAACCGGGGGGCTGTTTTTTTTCAGAGCCCCGGGGTGTGTCATCTTTTCGGTGTGAATGTTTCTATGAAGTCTTTTACTTTTGACTCGAACTCATCTTGCTCATGCTCCTCATGCCTTATCGCGTCCGCAATATTGTTAAAGGCATCCGCCACGTTGTGTACTTCCTCTAAGAAGCGAACGAGATACCATGCAAGCAAGACCACAAACACAAGGGAAATTACAACACAGATAATAGAAATTGTTTCCATAATTATTTTTATTAGTTAGACTTACTTAGTTGCTATTGTTAATCTTCACTTTCGTATCAATCCTCTCACAAGTGAGACATGATGTATCTCCGTTACTTCGAGGTCGAATGGTGGATACTTGGAGTTTGAACTTACTATCTTAACACAGCCATCCACTTCGGATGGAAGGATACGTTTAATGAGTGCTCCTTGACATGTGTCGAGGATATATACCTCACCCCATTGAAACCACAACTTAGACATGACTACAATCTTGCAGGCTACAATATCACCGGGATAATAGTCCGGCATCATGCTGTCGCCCTCTATCCTGATAAGGTAATCACAATCCTCAAACCCCGGAATAAGGTACCGTTCGCACTGATAACTCATCCACTGGTTGTCACTGCCTCCGAGTGCGCCTGCCATTGCAGCCTGCGGAATGAGAGGTATTCCAGCCTGCATTTCCTGCATGTCCTTCGCGTTACTCTCACTCAGCATCTCACCCTCACCGGTTAATAGCCATTCCTTATTTAACTCAGGGAAAGTACTGATAATCATCGAAATCTTGTCTACGCCTGGAGCGTGCCTTAACTGAGAAAGGTAGCCGTTAGAGAGCCCAACAACCTTCTCAAATTTACTTTGACTTAGATTCTTATATTTCAAGAAAGTCATAAGTCTTTGTTTTACAGACTCTTCCATATTTTATTATTTAGAATTATTATAAATACTGATTCTTAGCGATAATTATCTATTTTTTTCTTGGCAAAGTGTAGATTATTATCTATCTTTGCACCGGTTTTAATAAACCACACGTAAACTTTTGCAAATATAATAAAAAGACGAAAATGAAGCTGACAAAGAAGAAGAAAATTATCATGCCGCCGGATTTCCCAGCGAAAAATCTTGCTGACATATTCAAGGTCTCAAGGACTACTATCTTCCGCGCGCTTAAATACGATGTATCTTCGACGCTCGCTTCCCGAATCAGGGAGGAAGCCATTAAGAACGGAGGAAAAGTAACAGAATGCCCGCAGTGGGAATAATCTCTAAGACTATGTGGCAGATATTCTTTTCCATTCTCATGCTCTTCCTGCTCTATGTAGCAGTGCACGAAATAAGAGCATACTTGGACGAAACGAGTAAGTAAAACACTCTCTTTCCGCGCATCGGGAAACAGATGCAAGGGTACCCTACCCTCAACGGTACATCAGCCAAAAGCCGGGCGGCTAACTACAGGTCGTCGCTAAGGATGGAAGTAGCAGCGTAAGCAAATAGCAGAGCTGGAGTTACGTAGGTTGAGGCGAGCCGAATGGCTGTAGCTCCTATAGACAAGACAGGTCTAATGTGACTGTCTATCAAGACAACGGTCGCAAGTCCGTAAAAACACAGAGCGGGCCTCAAATCAAACATCATCCCTATGCCAATCATAACTTCACTTTGGACGCAGAAGGCGCGACAGTTCTGCGAGCATTACACGTGGCTCTACTCATGCCCGCAAGAATACGTTGCCGCGAGCATGGTTGTTGCCGTAGCAACCGCACTCGGAAAGCGCACCCGTTTGGAGTGGGCAGGCTACACCAACCGTCCGAATCTGTTCATGGCGCTGGTTGGCACTTCAGGCTCTAATAAGAGTGCGCCGCTCTTGAAGTGCTTGGAGCCTCTATTTACGATTGACAAGGCTTTAGTTGAGCAATACCAGTACAACTCCGAACAGGTAGC
>OMVH01000302.1 GCA_900314365.1 uncultured Prevotella sp.
TCTCGGAGAGCTTACATGCATGATGAATAGTGGCAGATTTGAGCTCTTCCAATAAGGGGCTGATTCTTTCCGGCTTTACCTTTAGCTCTTTCCAATATTCGATAATCCGCTGAATGGACATCTTTTTCTTGGTCCAGAAGTCAAAGCGTTCCTGCTTTGCAAGACCTATGCGATAGGATTTCTCGGTTAGTCGTTCGTCGGCATTGTCTTGACGGAGTAATATTCGATATTCTGCTCTTGAGGTGAACATTCTATAAGGTTCGTCGACTCCGCAAGTCACCAAATCGTCTATGAGGACACCGATGTAACTTTCGTCTCGATGCATCACGAAATATTCACCGTTGGAGCAATTGATGGCAGCGTTGATTCCAGCTACGATTCCCTGACCTCCCGCTTCTTCGTATCCTGTGGTACCGTTTACTTGTCCGGCGAAGAAAAGTCCTTTTAAAATTTTTGATTCCAACGCATGGTTTAGCTGTGTTGGGTCGAAAAAATCGTATTCTATAGCATAGCCTGGCCTATATATTTTAGCATCTCTTAGTGCTGGAATTTGATGTAGAGCTTCCAACTGTATTTCAATTGGCATAGATGATGAAAAGCCGTTCAGGTACATTTCATTGGTGTCTACTCCTTCTGGCTCTATAAATAAAGGATGTTGATCTTTGTCTGGGAATGTAGTTAGCTTTGTTTCAATGGACGGGCAATATCTTGGTCCTATGCTTTTGATTTGCCCATTGTAAAGAGGAGAGTCGGGTATTCCTTTTCTTAATATGTCGTGTGCGGCCTTGTTTGTATAGCAGGTCCAACAAGGCAGTTGGTCTAACTTCCTATGAGGTGTTAAATAGCTGAACTGATGAAAGTCGTTTTCTCCAGTTTGCTTTTCAGTGTCTTCAAAGTGGATACTTCTCTTGTCTATTCTGACGGGTGTTCCAGTCTTCATTCGCCCTGAGCGTATTCCCCAGCGAGTAATGCTTTCTGTTAGGTGCGTAACAGCAGGCTCTGCACAGCGGCCACCAGGATATTGGTGCCTTCCTATATGCATTAAGCCGTTAAGGAATGTACCTGCTGTGATGATTATGCTTTTGGCATGGAAGGTGATGCCCCATATCGTTCTGATTCCAACGGCTGTTAGATTTTCAACTAAGAGTTCTTCAGCCTGATCCTGCCAAATGTCAAGATTCGGAGTGTTGTCCAGCACAGAGCGCCATTGCCAAATATACTTTCCCCGGTCGCATTGAGCTCTTGGTGACCATACGGCAGGTCCTTTGCCTCTGTTGAGCATTTTAAATTGGATTGCTGTTGTGTCAGTAACTCTGCCCATCTGCCCGCCGAGTGCGTCAATCTCTCTAACTATTTGTCCTTTCGCTATGCCGCCTATGGCCGGGTTACAGCTCATTTGTGCTATTTTGTTCATGTCCATCGTAATTAGACATGTGTGTGCCCCCATGTTGGCTGCGGCACAGGCAGCTTCGCATCCAGCATGTCCTCCGCCGATAACGAGAACGTCGTATTTGAATTCCATTCGAATATTCTTTTCGGCAAAAGTAAGCAATTAAATTGAAATTAGAGCTTTCAAAATTGTTTTTATCATTAAAAAGTCGTATTTTTGCAGTCTCAGTACAGAGTGCCTACTCATATATAGGTAGCTCCCTAATAAGTGCATAAAATAATTCAATACAGTTATAATCATCAAGTAATTTAAATTCAAGCATTTATGTGGTTAATCAATTCACCTATCGGTAGGAAAGTGGTGATGTCCGTTACCGGCGTCTGCCTCATTCTGTTCCTGACCTTCCACTGTTGCATGAATGTTGCCGCCTTCTTCTCGGGAGAAGCTTACAACACGATTTGTGCGCTGTTGGGAGCAAACTGGTATGCCCTCGTCGGCACTTTGGCACTGGCCTTCCTGGCTGTGTGCCACATCGTCTATGCCTTCATCCTCACGGCTCAGAACCGCCGTGCACGTGGAGAGCAGCGTTACACAGTGACCTCGCGCCGTCCTGAGGTAAGCTGGGCTTCCCAGAACATGCTGGTGCTGGGCCTCATCGTTCTTTTGGGTCTTGGTCTGCACCTTGTCAACTTCTGGTCGAACATGATGCTCGCCGAGCTTACCGGAAGCTGCCCGAAGCTGGCCTCCGATGGTATGTATTGGATAGCACAGACCTTCCATTCAGGTCCTGCACACACCCTTTTCTCGGTGCTCTATCTTGTGTGGCTCTGCGCTATTTGGTTCCATCTCTCTCACGGTTTCTGGAGCGCCATGCAGACTTTGGGCTGGAGCGGCAAGATTTGGCTCAAGCGCTGGCAGTGCATCGGCATCATCTACGTGACGATACTCATCGCCGTGTTCATGTTCCTTGTCATTTCGTTCTGGGCTGGCTTTGCTCCTGGCATCCAGGCCTATATTTAATTATACTTTAATCCGTAAAGAATTATGTCACAGATTGATTCCAAGATTCCTGAGGGCCCTTTGGCTGAAAAATGGACCAATTATAAAGCACACCAGAAGCTTGTCAACCCCGCTAACAAGCGCAAGCTGGACATCATCGTCGTGGGTACCGGACTGGCCGGTGCATCGGCTGCAGCCTCTCTCGGCGAGATGGGTTTCCATGTGATTAACTTCTGCATACAGGACTCCCCGCGCCGTGCTCACTCTATCGCCGCACAGGGAGGTATC
Organism: uncultured Prevotella sp.; assembly: GCA_900314365.1. Taxonomy (GTDB): domain Bacteria; phylum Bacteroidota; class Bacteroidia; order Bacteroidales; family Bacteroidaceae; genus Prevotella. Next base: position 2,678 of record OMVH01000302.1, read on the forward strand.
AATGCAGCCAAGAACTATCAGAACGACGGCGACTCCGTCTACCGTCTTTTCTACGATACTATCAAGGGCGGTGACTACCGTGCCCGCGAAGCCAATGTCTATCGTCTGGCTGAGGTGTCAGCAAACATCATCGACCAGTGCGTGGCTCAGGGCGTTCCGTTTGCCCGTGAGTATGGCGGCATGCTCGCCAACCGTTCTTTCGGCGGAGTGCAGGTGAGCCGTACGTTCTATGCTAAGGGGCAGACAGGCCAGCAGCTGCTTCTCGGTGCTTACAGCTCACTGATGAAGGAAGTCAACAATGGCACCGTAGAGCTCCACACACGTACAGAGATTGAGGACATCGTAGTCGTTGACGGACGTTGCCGTGGCGTCATTGCCAAGAACCTTGTCACCGGAAAGCTCGAGCGCTATTCAGCTCATGCCGTCTGTCTCGCCACCGGTGGCTATGGCAACACTTACTTCCTCTCTACCAACGCCATGGGTTGCAACTGTACCGCTGCTGTACAGGCTTACCGCAAAGGCGCTTACTTCGCTAATCCCTGCTTCGTGCAGATTCATCCCACCTGCATTCCTGTCCACGGTGACAAGCAGAGCAAGCTGACACTGATGTCGGAGTCGCTCCGTAACGACGGCCGCATCTGGGTTCCCAAGAAGCTCGAGGATGCCAAGAAACTGCAAAGAGGCGAAATCAAGGGTCGCGACATTCCTGAGGAAGACCGTGACTACTATCTGGAGCGCCGCTATCCAGCTTTCGGTAACCTCGTGCCTCGCGACGTTGCTTCGCGTGCTGCCAAAGAGCGTACCGACAAGGGATTCGGTGTCAACAACACGGGTCTGGCTGTGTTCCTCGATTTCTCCGAGGCTTTCCAGCGCCTGG
>OMVH01000287.1 GCA_900314365.1 uncultured Prevotella sp.
CTCAAAGCGCTCTGATTTTCTCTATTTCGAGATTTTCATTTGTAAAGGATTCGGTTAGCGTTAGCATTATTTAACGCACCTTTTTCCGTATCAAAAATCAAAGTTTTCCATTGCACACTCTTCCGAATACCGAACAAAATGGCAAAGCCGATAAAACCTGTGGTTAGAGAGGTGGACTCGAGGGCACTATATCTTTTACAAAAACAAATAAAACCCTTGCTGTGATACAAGGGCTACGCCCTTTGGTGGTTTGCCGTCAAGCCTTTGTTCCTCAGGCCCCGCATCACAGCAAGAAAAACCTCGCTCGTACCTCGCTGAAAAACAGACTGGCGCGTTGACTGGTACCACTGATAAGAATGACTTTTTAGCAAAAGCAGCCGAATGACAACTTTTTCAGGCATGGTAGATGAAAGAACAAGCAAAATCACGACAACCAAAATCAGAAAAAGACACCGACTGGTAGGACTGTGTTTTTAAGGTTTTTCTTTGTGCCAGCGTCATTATCCGACGGAGGAGGATTTGCCGTTTGGTGGGTGATGGCGGTTAGAGGCGTAGCCTCTCACAAGCCATCATCCAACAACGGCAAAGGGCGTTCGCCCTTGACGATGGCACAAAGGGTTTTCTTGGTTTTGGTTATAAAACTAAGAACCAAAACCACAGGATTTATCAGGTGAGCCAACAAAATTCATACTTTCACAGAGACGGCAACAGAGTCATTTTGAGGGTTGCAGTCATAAAAACATGCTGATAACGAAAAAAAGTGGGGGAAAGTGGAGGAATATGGAGGAATTTGCGTAACTTTGGCACGCAATGAGGAGACTCCATATAAATAGGTACGTATGCGATTTATAGGCAACATAGAGGCAAAGGCCGACAGCAAGGGCAGGGTGTTCTTCCCCGCCACCTTCCGCAAGCAGCTTGGTGAGGAATGCACCGAGGGGCTTGTGATGCGCAAGGACGTGTTTCAGCCCTGCCTTGTCATCTATCCCTCCAAGGTTTGGAACGGAGAGATGGATGCCCTCCGCGCGCGCCTTTCGAGATGGAACGCCGCCGAGCAACAGCTCTTCAGGCAGTTCGTATCCGATGTGGAGATTGTGAGTCTCGACACCAACGGTCGCCTTCTCATCCCCCGCCGCTACCTCGCCTTGGCGGGAATAGAGCGCGAGGTGAAATTCATCGGTATGGGCGACACCATCGAGGTATGGAATGCCTCTATGGCCTCAAAGCCTTTCCTCGAGCCCGAGGTCTTCGGGCAGAAGCTGCAAGAGGTCATGGAACCGACCAAAGAAGACAACCAAGAACAAGTCTGAGCCAGATGACGCAAGAATCCTTAACCCAGAGTTATCACACACCGGTGCTGCTCCAAGAGAGTGTCGACGGCCTCAACATCCGGCCGGGCGGTGTATATGTCGACGTCACCTTCGGGGGAGGAGGGCACAGTCTCGAAATTCTTTCGCGCATGGATGCAAAAGCCCGTCTCTACGGCTTCGACCAGGATGCCGATGCCGAAAGCAATGCCCTCAACGACGGGCGCTTCACCTTCGTGAGGAGCAACTTCCGCTACCTGTCCAACTGGATGCGCTACTACGGCGAGGACCATATCGACGGCCTCATTGCCGACCTCGGCGTATCGAGCCACCACTTCGACGACGAAACGCGGGGCTTCTCCTTCCGCTTCGACGCGCCGCTCGACATGCGTATGAACAAGCGGGCAGGAAAGACCGCTGCCGACGTGCTGGCCCTGTACAGCGAAGAGCAGTTGGCCAACGTGTTCTACTACTATGGTGAGCTGCGCAATGCACGTCGCATAGCCTCCACCATCGTCATCCACCGTGCCACACAGCCCATATCGACCACCCAAAACCTCATCGATGCCGTGGCTCCCCTCTTCCACCGCGAACGCGAAAAGAAAGACATGGCACGCCTCTTTCAGGCCCTGCGCATAGAAGTGAACCACGAGATGACGGCCCTGCGCGAGATGCTCTCCGCTGCAGTCAGACTGTTGGCGCCGGGCGGGCGACTGTCCGTCATCACCTACCATTCGCTTGAGGACCGCATAGTGAAGAACATGATGCGCTCAGGCAATGCTGAGGGTAAGGTGGAGGAGGACCTCTACGGAAGGCTCTCCTCACCCCTGAAAGCCGTCAACACGAAAGTCATCACCCCCTCCGCAGAGGAGATGGAGCGCAACCCCCGTAGCAGGAGTGCCAAGCTCAGAATAGCAGAAAAGAAATGACAGACAAAGATAAGGACATAGAGAAAGCCAAAGTGAGCGTCAAGGACAACGCCCGACAAGCGGTCATCACTCTCAGTGAGGCCGCAACGAAGGAAGCTCCGACAGAAGGTCACGACACAGCCAGTCCGGCCAGAAGCAAAGGTAAGGACGGAAGCAAGAAAGTCGCAGTCCACGCCAGCACAGAGGCTGACAAGGCTCCCACCTTGGAGGAAATCATCAAGGAACAGGCCACTGAGGAAGAAGCTCCCCACTCGAGCCACTTCACACTGAAGCGTATCCTCGGCGGTGACATTCTCAACACATCCACTATCCGCCATCAGGTGGGAGTGCTGCTGCTCGTCACCCTCTTCACCTTCGTCTACATTGCCAATCGCTACAGCTACCAGCAAGGGCTCATCAAGCTCGACAAACTGCAGGACGAGCTGCAGGACGCCAAGTACCGCGCCCTTTCTACAAGCAGCGAGCTCACAGAGAAATGCCGCGAGAGCAACGTACTGGAGCAACTCAAGAACAACAAGGACAGCGTGCTGAAGATAGCCAGCCAGCCGCCCTACAAGATACAAGTGCCTGAAGAATGACCAAGTTCGACAGTAAAAACATCATGCCGCGCTTCAGCGCCATCGCCATCCTGCTCACCCTCTCCGCCTTGTGCATCGTGGGTAAGGCTCTCTATATCATGACGGTGGAGCACGACTACTGGATGAAGGTGGCCGACAGGGTGAAACGCGACAGCGTAAGCGTGGCACCCGCCCGTGGCAACATTCTGAGCTGCGACGGTCAGCTGCTTGCCTCGTCCATGCCTGAATACAAGATGTTCATGGACTTTCAGGCTCTGCACGAAGCTGGCAACGACTCACTCTGGGACGCAAAGGTGGACAGCATCTGCCTCTGCCTCCATCAGATATTCCCCGAGAAGACCGCCGCCCAGTTTAAGCACGACCTCAGTAAGGGACGCCGCCAAAGGAAACGCCACTGGCCCGTATGGCCTTACCGCGTCAACTTCAATATCTACACCGAAGTGAAGACACTCCCGGTGTTCAGGCTTTCCATGCTCAAGGGAGGCTTCCATAACGAGGAATACAACTCGCGCATACGCCCCAACGGCTCGCTGGCCCAGCGCACCGTCGGTGATATGTTTCAGGCCAAGGACAACGGCCGTACGCCACGCTGCGGACTCGAACTCAGCTACGACTCCATTCTGCGCGGCACCAACGGCATCATCCACCGGCGCAAGGTGCTCAACAAGTTCCTCGACATCATGGACACCCCGCCTACCAACGGAGCTGACATCGTGACCACCATAGACATCAACATGCAGGATTTGGCCGAACGCGCCCTGCTCAAGGAGCTGAAGCTGCCCGAGGTGAACGGCAATGTCGGCGTTGCCATCGTCATGGAAGTAGCCACGGGCGACGTGAAGGCCATCGTCAATCTCGAGAAATGCGTCGACGGCAAGTACAGGGAAATCCACAACCATGCCGTCAGCGACCTCCTCGAACCTGGCTCCGTGTTTAAGACTGCCTCCATCATGACAGCCCTTGACGACGGTGTGGTCGACACCACCTACCGCGTAGACACAGGCAACGGTGTCTGGCCCATGTATGGCCGACAGATGAAAGACCACAACTGGAGAAAGGGCGGCTATCAGTGGCTCACGCTCCCCCAGACGCTCATGGTGAGCTCCAACATCGGCGTAAGCCGCATAATCGACGACCACTACCGCGACAACCCCGAGCGCTTTGTGCGCGGCATCTACCGCACGGGCATCGCCGACAACCTGCACGTACCCCTCGTAGGAGCCGCCCCTCCCGTGATACCCATTCCCAAGAAGGACAAGCACGGACAGTACTGGCGGAAGAACGTCTACGGAAACTACGTGCCCTGGGCCAAGACCGACCTGCCCTGGATGAGCATCGGATATATGACCCAGATACCGCCCATCTCAACGCTCACCTTCTACAATGCCATTGCCAACAACGGCCGCATGATGAAGCCAAGACTCGTGAAGCAGGTGGTGAAGGACGGCGAGGTCATCAAGGAGTTTCCACCCGTGGTGATGCGAGAGCACATCTGCAAGGAAAAAACGCTGCGCGAGATACAGACCATCCTGGAACACGTGGTGAGCCGCGGTCTTGGCAAAAGGGCTGGCTCGAAATCGTTCAAGGTAGCCGGCAAGACGGGAACGGCACAAATCTCACAGGGCACCGCGGGCTATAAAGCCGGCGGCACGCATTACCTGCTGAGTTTTGCCGGATTCTTTCCTGCCGACAACCCTCGTTACAGCTGCATCGTTTGCATACAGAAATCGGGACTGCCTGCGTCGGGTGGCGGCATGAGCGGAGCCGTGTTCCACGAAATCTCCGAGGGAATTATGGCTCAGAGTCTGAAACTTGACGTCAAGGATTCACGCGACTCGGCCTCAGTCTTCGTCCCCGATGTGAAATGGGGCAACGTGGGAGCAGCGCAGTTCGTGCTCAACAGCTTCGGAATCCCCACAGGCACCAGCTGGACCGGGTCGTTCACCACCCCAATATGGGGCAAGGCTGAGATAAAAGGCAACAAGCAGGTGGACCTTGTGCGCACACCACTCTACAAGCGCACTGCAGTGCCCGACGTGAAAGGAATGGGGGCCAGCGATGCCGTCTACACCTTAGAGGTTAGAGGGCTCAAGGTAAAACTGTCGGGACGAGGCAAGGTGGTCAGCCAGAGTGTGGCTCCGGGAAGCAAAGTGGTGAAAGGACAGGTATGCCAGCTGCACCTCGAAAACTAAGACAACAGAAAACAATAAAGATATGAAACTGTCAGAATTACTGAAGTACGTCCGTCCGCTTACTATCGAAGGCGACGCCGACGTGGACATCAAGGGCGTGGACATCGATTCGCGCAAAGTGAGCGACGGTCATCTCTTCGTAGCCATGAAGGGAACTGTGACCGACGGTCACAAGTTCATCCCCAAAGCCTTGGAGCTTGGAGCCAAGGCCGTGCTCTGCGAGGATATGCCCGAGGAGCGCAACCAGAATGTGACCTATGTGCAGGTGGCTTCCACGGAGGATGCCGCAGGCAAGGTGGCCACGATGTTCTACGGCGACCCTTCGCGCAAGCTGAAGCTCGTGGGCGTCACAGGCACCAACGGTAAGACCACCATCGCTACCTTATTATATAATATGTTCCGGAAGATGGGGCACAAGTGCGGACTGCTCTCCACGGTTTGCAACTACATCGAGGACGAAGCCATCCCCTCCGACCATACCACTCCCGACCCCATTGAGCTCAACGAGCTGCTTGGAAAGATGGTGGAGGCAGGTTGCGAGTACGCTTTCATGGAGTGCTCATCGCACGCCATCGCACAGAAGCGCATCAGCGGCCTGAAGTTTGCCGGTGGAATCTTCACCAACCTCACACGCGACCATTTGGACTATCACAAGACCTTCGAGAACTACCGCAATGCCAAGAAGGCTTTCTTCGACGGTCTGCCCAAATCGGCCTTCGCCATCACCAACGCTGACGACAAGAACGGCATGATAATGGTGCAGAACACCAAAGCCACAGTGAAGACCTACTCCATCAGAACCATGGCCGACTTCCGCGCACGCATATTGGAATGCCACTTCGAAGGCATGTTCCTCGACATCGACGGTCACGAGGTGGGTGTGCAGTTCATCGGCAAGTTCAACGCCAGCAACCTGCTGGCTGTCTACGGTGCAGCCCGTATGCTCGGCAAAGCTCCCGAGGACATTCTCGTAGTGATGAGCACCCTGCACAGCGTCAACGGCCGCATGGATCCAATCCGGTCGCCCAAGGGCTTCACAGCTCTCGTCGACTACGCCCACACGCCAGACGCGCTCAAGAATGTGCTCTCTGCCATCCACGAAGTACTCAACGGCAAGGGGCATGTCATCACCGTATGCGGTGCTGGTGGCAACCGTGACCACGGTAAGCGGCCCCTCATGGCTCAGGAGGCAGTGAGACAGAGCGACAAGGTGATAATAACCAGCGACAACCCACGCTTTGAGGATCCGCAGGCTATCATCAACGACATGCTGGCCGGTCTCAATGCACAACAGATGAAGAAGGTAGTGAGCATTGTCGACCGCAAGGAGGCTATCCGCACAGCCTGCATGATGGCCGAGAAGGGCGACGTCGTGCTCGTGGCAGGGAAAGGCCATGAGGACTACCAGGAAATAAAGGGCGTGAAGCACCACTTCGACGACCATGAGGTGCTGCGCGACATCTTCAAGGAGTGACAACACCCGGCGGGCTGCTGACAACGCCCGCCTCTACCCCCATAAATATAATAAGGTATGCTGTATTATCTCTTCCGATTCCTTGAGCAGTACGGAATCTCAGGCTCCCGCATGTGGGGCTACATCTCCTTCAGGGCTCTGCTCGCCCTTATACTCTCGCTCATCATCTCGGCATGGTTCGGCGAAAGGTTCATCAAATTCCTGAAGAGCAAGCAGATAACGGAGACACAGCGCGATGCCTCCATCGATCCTTTCGGCGTGAAGAAGATAGGTGTCCCCTCTATGGGAGGCATCATCATCATCGTGGCCATACTCATCCCTGTGCTGCTCTTGGGCAGACTCAGGAACATCTATCTCATCCTGATGATTATCACCACTGTGTGGCTCGGTATGCTGGGCGGCATGGACGATTTCATCAAGATATTCCGCCGCAACAAAGAGGGTCTGAAAGGCCGGTACAAGATTGTCGGTCAGGTGGGCATTGGGCTCATAGTAGGACTGGTGCTGTGGTCGTCGCCCGACGTAAAAATCAACGAGAACCTCGCTATTGAGCGTCAAGGACAGGTGACTGTCATCAAGCACCGTTCGGACGCACGGAAGTCGCTCAAGACCACCATACCCTTCGTCAAAGGACATAACCTCGACTACTCCCGCCTGATGTCGTTCTGCGGGAAGTACAAGACGGCTGCAGGTTGGATTCTCTTCGTCATCATGACCATCTTCGTGGTCACGGCTGTCTCCAACGGTGCCAACCTCAACGACGGCATGGACGGTATGTGCGCAGGCAACTCGGCCATCATAGGAGTGGCCTTAGGCATCCTGGCTTATGTCAGCTCGCATATCCAGTTTGCCACCTACCTGAACATCATGTACATCCCGGGCTCTCAGGAGCTGGTAGTGTTCATGAGCGCCTTCGTGGGTGCCCTCATCGGCTTCCTATGGTACAATGCCTATCCTGCACAGGTGTTCATGGGCGACACCGGCTCGCTGACCATCGGTGGAATCATCGGTGTTTGTGCTGTCATCATCCACAAGGAGCTCCTGCTCCCCATACTCTGCGGCATCTTCTTCGTGGAGAGTCTCAGCGTCATCATCCAGGTGTGGTACTACAAATACGGTAAGCGCCGTGGAGTGAAGCAGCGCATCTTCAAGCGCACACCTATCCACGACAACTTCCGCACACAGGACAGCCAACTCGACCCGGAGTGTAAATATCTCATCAGGAAACCACACAAGGCCGTGCACGAGGCTAAAATCACCATTCGTTTCTGGATTGTGACTATCATCCTTGCGGCACTGACCATCATTACATTAAAGATTAGGTAACATGAAAAGAATAGTAGTATTGGGAGCCGGCGAGAGTGGTGCCGGCGCAGCTGTATTGGCAAAGAAAGAAGGATTCGACGTGTTCGTCTCCGACACATCGGCCATCAAGGACAAATACAAGGCTCTGCTCGATGCCCACGGTATAGAATGGGAGGAAGGCCATCACACAGAAGAGAAGATACTCTGTGCCGATGAGGTAATCAAGAGCCCCGGAATTCCTAAGGAAGCCCCGATGGTACAGAAACTCATCGCACAGGGCACCCATATCATCAGCGAGATAGAGTTCGCAGGACGCTATACGGATTCAAAGATGGTGTGCATCACGGGCAGCAATGGCAAGACCACCACTACATTGCTCATCTACCACATCTTCAAGACGGCCGGATATGATGTAGGACTCGCCGGAAACATTGGGCGCAGCCTTGCACTTCAGGTAGCCGAGGATCCGCACGAGTACTACGTCATAGAGCTCAGCAGCTTCCAGTTGGATAACATGTATGAGTTCCGCGCCAACATAGCTATTCTGCTCAACATCACGCCCGACCACCTCGATCGCTACGACTTCAAGTTCGAGAACTACGCAGCTGCCAAAATGCGCATTGTGCAGAACCAGACCCAGGACGACAGCTTCATCTACTGGAACGACGACCCCGTCATCAGACGCGAGCTGGAGAAGTACGACATCAAGGCCATCCGTTATCCATTCTCCGAACTGAAGGAGGTAGGGTCGATAGCCTACATCGAAGAAGGTCAGTACAAGATTGAAAAGCCTACGCCTTTCAACATGGAGCAGGAAGAGCTGGCCCTGACGGGTAAGCACAACATTTACGACTCTCTTGCCGCAGGTATCGCCTCCAACATTGCAGGCATCGCCAAGGATGTAATCCGCAAGAGTCTCGGCGACTTCCCCGGTGTCGAGCACCGGCTGGAGAAGGTGTGCAAGGTCAGAGGCGTGCAGTACATCAACGACTCTAAAGCTACCAACGTGGATGCGTGCTGGTATGCCCTTGAGAGTATGACGCAGCCTACCATTCTCATTCTCGGAGGCAAGGACAAAGGCAACGACTACAATCACATCAAGGAACTTGTAAAGCAGAAGTGCGTAGGACTCGTCTATCTCGGAGCCGACAACACGAAGCTGCACAACTTCTTCGACCCTATGGGACTGCCTGTGCGCGACACACATAGCATGAAGGAATGCGTGGAAGCCTGCTATGAGATGGCCAAGCCGGGACAGACTGTACTGCTCAGTCCTTGCTGCGCAAGCTTCGACCTCTTCAAGAACATGGAGGACCGCGGTGAACAGTTCAAGAACCTCGTTCGCAATCTCTAAGACTATATCCACAAGGAAACATAAGGAATGAGCAAGAGGCTTGGAAATATTTTCAAGGGCGACAAGGTGATATGGATGGTGTTCTTCTTCCTTTGCCTGATAAGTATCGTAGAGGTATTCTCAGCCTCTTCGGAGCTGACCTACAAAGGAGGCAACTACCTCGCACCGGCAACAAAACATATTGGACTACTCTTCATGGGATTTATTTTCATGTTGCCCGTAGTTTACTGTAAGTGTAAATACTTCAAGGCCTTCACGCCCCTACTGCTGGCTTTGTCAGTATTTACGCTTGTCATCGTATGGATGACGGGACAGTCAACGAATGGAGCTTCCAGGTGGATAAGCATCCTTGGCTTCCAGTTCCAGCCTTCCGAGCTTGCAAAAGGGACGATGGTCCTGGCCACGGCACAGATACTGAGCGCCATGCAGACACCTACCGGCTGCGACCGTCATGCCTTCAAATACATTCTCATAGTGGGACTGTTCATAGTGCCGCTCATCATGGTGGAGAACCTGTCGACAGCCGTCCTGCTATGCTTTGTCATATGGCTCATGATGATTATCGGCCGGGTTCCCACGAGACAGTGGGGAGGGGCTGCAAGCATCGTAGTGGTGTTAGCAGCTGTTGCCATCATCTTCATCCTCACGGTGGGTGGGAATTCTGAGGACGACAATCCGCGGAAAACACTCACTGAGAAAGTAGAGAATAACAGTCGTGAGTCTGAAGACGAGAGCACGTCAGTGAAGATTTTCCACCGCGCCACTACGTGGAAGAGCCGCATTCTGAAGTTTGTCAACAACAAGAATATTCCGCCCGAGCAGGTCGACCTGGACAAGGACGCGCAGGCATCACATGCCAACATTGCCATCGCTTCCTCGAACATCATAGGCAAAGGACCTGGAAATTCTGTAGAGCGTGACTTCCTCGCACAGGCCTTCTCCGATTTCATCTACGCCATCATCATTGAGGAGATGGGCATCGAAGGGGCCTTCGTAGTAGCCTTGCTCTATATCATACTTCTCTTCAGAACCGGGCGCATAGCGAGCCGATGCGAAAACAACTTCCCCGCCTTTCTTGCACTGGGACTGGCACTGCTCTTAGTCATACAGGCGCTGTTCAACATGAGCGTGGCTGTCGGGATTGTACCCGTGACAGGACAGCCTCTGCCACTCATCAGCAAGGGCGGTACTTCAACCATCTTCAACTGCATCTATGTAGGAGTCATACTGAGTGTCAGCCGGTCGGCAAAGAAGAGAACTACGGTTCCAAGCGAGAACGCCGGAACGACCTTACCTGCAAGAAGTTGAAGTATTGACGTAAAAACGAACGAAAAATTAGTAAAAGACAAAAAAAAATAGTACTTTTGCCTAATTAAAAATGAAGCAATGGACAAGCAACTGAGAATCATCATAAGTGGCGGTGGTACAGGCGGACATATCTTTCCAGCCATATCCATAGCCAACGCCATCAAAGCCAAGCGCCCCGACACCAAGATACTGTTTGTTGGAGCCCTCGGGCGCATGGAGATGACAAGGGTACCGGCAGCAGGCTACGAGATAAAAGGACTGCCCATCTGCGGCTTCGACCGTAAGCATCTGTTCAAGAACATCATTGTTCTGGCAAAGATACTTCGCAGCGAGTATCTTGCAAAGAAAATCGTCAGGTCCTTCCGGCCCATGGCAGCTGTCGGGGTAGGTGGCTACGCCAGCGGACCTACACTCAATGTATGCGCGGCTGAGGGCATACCCTGCATCATTCAGGAACAGAACTCCTATGCCGGAGTGACCAACAAGATGCTTGCAAAGAAAGTCGACAAAATCTGTGTGGCCTACGATGGCATGGAGCGTTTCTTCCCGAAAGAGAAGATTGTGATGACAGGAAATCCCGTCAGACAAAATGTGCTCCAGACCAACGTCACAAAAGAAGAGGCTCGCAAAGCTTTCGGCCTCGATCCTTCGAAGAAGACCATCCTGCTCATAGGAGGCAGCCTGGGGGCACGCACCATCAACGAAAGCGTGCTGCAACACCTCGACATCGTCGAACAGAGCGGCGTGCAGTTCATCTGGCAGACTGGGAAATACTACAATGCAGCCATTCAAGAGCAGATGAGCCACCACAGGCCCCTGCCCATGCTCAAGGTGACAGACTTCATCAGCGACATGGGGACGGCCTACAAAGCTGCCGATCTTGTCATCAGCAGGGCCGGTGCAAGCAGCATCTCGGAATTCTGCCTCATTGGAAAGCCCGTAGTTCTCGTGCCCAGTCCAAACGTGGCTGAGGACCATCAGACAAAGAATGCCATGGCCTTGGTCAACAAGGATGCAGCCGTCTATGTAAAGGATGCCGACGCTCCGGCCACCTTACTAAAGCGCGCGCTTGAGATTGTGGGCGATGACGGCAAACTGCAGTCACTAAGCACTAACATCCGAAAGCTCGGACTCAAAGACTCCGCCAACGCCATTGCCGATATCGTCATCAATCTCGCACTCGGACAAAAAGCTTAACTGACAAAACATCTCGACAGAACAGATATGGAACTGAATGACATCAAAGCTGTTTATTTCATAGGAGCCGGAGGCATAGGAATGAGTGCCATCGCCCGGTTCTTCATCCACAGGGGTTTGGTGGTAGCAGGCTACGACCGCACTCCCTCCGAACTCACACGACAACTCGAAAAGGAAGGCATGCTCATCCACTACGAAGAGAATGTGAATGAGATTCCACACGTATGCCGCGACAACAAGACCTGTCTGGTGGTCTATACACCTGCTATTCCTGAAACTAACAAGGAACTGGCCTGGTTCCGGCAGAATGGATTCGAAATAGAAAAGCGCGCACAGGTCCTCGGCACACTCACACGCAGTCACAAAGGACTCTGCGTGGCAGGAACGCATGGCAAGACCACAACTACCACGATGTGCGCCCACATCATGCATGAAAGTCACGTCGACTGCAATGCCTTCTTAGGCGGAATATCGAAAAACTACGGTACCAACTATATCCTCTCTGATTCAAGCGACTATGTAGTCATTGAGGCCGACGAGTTCGACCGTAGCTTTCACTGGCTCAGGCCCTGGATGACTGTCATTACCGCCACGGACCCCGATCATCTTGATATCTATGGTACCAAGGAGGCTTACCTGGAGTCCTTCCGCCACTACACAACGCTCATCCAGCCCGGTGGAGCTCTCATCATACACCTCGGACTTGAGATGAAAGCCGATGTGCAAGAAGGCGTCAAAACCTATACCTACAGCCGAGACAAGGGCGATTTCCATGCTGAAAATGTCAAAATAGACAACGGCCGCATCACGTTCGACTTCGTGTCTCCCATAGAGAACATTGAAGGCATAGAACTGGGACAACCTATACCTATTAATATAGAGAACGGCGTAGCTGCCATGGCTCTGGCTCAGCTCAACGGCTGCACACCAGAGGAAATCAAGTATGGCATGAAGACCTATCATGGTGTGGACAGGCGATTCGATTTCAAGATAAACACCGACAAACTCGTGTTCTTGTCCGACTACGCCCACCATCCAAAGGAAATCAGCCAAAGCGTCAAGAGCCTCCGCGAGCTCTATCAGAACCGTAAGATAACTGTTATCTTTCAGCCTCACCTCTACACACGTACACGCGACTTCTACAAAGAGTTCGCCGAGGCTCTCAGCCATGTGGACGAGGTGATACTCTGCGACATCTATCCTGCACGCGAGCAACCCATACCCGGCGTCACCAGTAAGCTCATCTACGACAATCTCAAGCCAGGCGTTGAAAAGAGCATGATTCACAAGGAAGATGTACTCAATCTTGTGAAGCAACGCGACTTTGATGTGCTCGAAGTGCTCGGAGCCGGTGATCTCGATAACTACGTGCCTCAGATGACCAAGATTCTGGAAGACAAGCTTCATGCGTAACAGGTGGAAGAAAATTGCACTCGTCACGGCTGACTTCCTGCTTGGCGGTTATCTTGTGGCTGCATTCACGGCGTTCAACAAACCCGATGAATCGTCGAGACTATGCACGAAGGTGACCATCAACATAGCTGACAATAATACCGACGGATTCATAACAGCACAGGAAATCAGAAACCGGCTGAAAGTCTCGGGCCTCTACCCTCTTGACAAACCGCTGCGCTATGCTGACACCCGCCGTATCGAGGAAACGCTCAAGAAGAGTCCCTTTGTGAAGACCGCTGAATGCTACAAGACTCAGGAAGGCAACGTGAACATCAGCATCTCGCAGATGACACCCGTGATAAGAATAAAGGCTGACAATGGCGACGACTACTACATCGACGACAAGAACACCATCATGCCGAACTCCCATTATGCCAGCGACCTCATCATAGCCACCGGAAGTATAAGCCGCAAGTATGCTACGACCTGCCTCTCGCCACTGGCCAGAGCCATACAGGGCAATGAGCTGTGGCGAAATGGCATCGTACAGATAAACATACAACCCGATCAAGGCGTAGAGCTTGTCCCCAGAGTTGGTAACCACATCGTCTACATTGGGCAACTGCCGCAGGATGCACCGCCCGCAGAACGCGACACACTCATAGCAGGATTCATAGACAGGAAGCTCAGCCGACTGGAGAAATTCTACAAATACGGTCTGTCACAAGCAGGATGGAACAAGTACTCCTATATCAACCTGGAGTTTGACAACCAAATTATCTGCAAGAAACGGCACCACAAGGAAGACAATAACAAAATCGAATAAATAAAGATATGCCAAAGGAATTTATCGTAGCCATCGAACTGGGGTCGTCAAAGATTACCGGTATTGCAGGAAAGAAAAACCTGGATGGCAGCATCACTGTGTTAGCAGTGGTCACCGAGAACTCTACGTCTTGCATCCGCAAAGGCGTGGTATATAACATTGACAAGACCGTACAGTGCCTCACTACCATCGTGAAGCGACTGGAGAATACCCTCAAGACAAAAATAGCCCACGTCTACGTCGGCGTAGGAGGCCAGAGTATACGCAGCATCAAGAACGTCATCGTCAAGGAGCTGCCCGACGACACCATTGTCAACCAGACAATGATTAACGAGCTGATGGACTCCAACCGCAGCATGACCTACCCCGACCAGGAAATACTCGACGCGGCGACACAGGAGTACAAAGTCGACTCGCAATATCAAACCGACCCCGTAGGCATTCAATGCAAGCGCTTGGAAGGCCACTTCCTCAATATCCTTTGGTACAGTACCTATTACAAGAGCTTGAACAAGTGCTTCGACAAGGCCGGCATAGCCATCGCTGAGATGTATCTGGCACCGCTTGCCTTAGCCGAAAGCATACTCACAGAAAACGAGAAGCGATCGGGATGCGTGCTTGTCGACATGGGCGCCGACACCACAACAGTATCGGTCTACTACAAGAATATCCTGCGCCACCTGGCCGTAATACCGCTTGGAGGTAACAATATCACCAAAGACATCGCGTCGCTTCAGATTGAAGAGGCTGAGGCCGAAAAGATGAAAATCAAGTATGGCAGCGCCTTCACCGACAACAGCGATATCGACAGCACACTCATGCTGCCCCTTGATGCCGATCGCCAAGTGGCCTCAAGCAAGTTCATTGAGATTGTGGAAGCCCGCACTCAGGAGATAATAGAGAATGTGTGGAACCAAGTGCCCGCCGAATACGACGGCAAACTCTTAGGAGGCATCATCCTGACAGGAGGAGCCTCTAAGATGAAGAACATCGAGCGAGCCTTCCGTCTTTACACGCATATAGAAAAGGTGCACACGGCCAAGTTCGTCTCACAGACCATCAAGTCGACGGACCCGAAAATCAATGCTCACGACGGCACCATGAACACGGTACTCGGTCTGCTGGCAAAGGGCGACATGAACTGCGCGGGTGAGGAAATTACGGGCACGCTCTTCGACAACGGTACTACCAAGCCAACGACAGCCGAGATTCACGCCAATCCACGTCCTATCACGGAGACCAGCGGACGCGGTATTGTACAGACAGAGGCTGAGAAAAAGGCCGAGGAGGAAGCTCGTCGCAAGAAAGCCGCCGAGGAGGAGGCCGAACGTAAGAGGAAAGAGAAAGAAGAAGAGGAAGAGGCCCGCCGCCGCAAGGAGAACTCGCCTTTCAACAAGCTCTTCCGCAATGTGAAGAAGATACTCAACACAATGACTGCCGACGAGGAGTAAGTGCAAGTCGAGCATAACTATCGTAGAACCCCATTAATACAAAAGCAATATGCCAGTCAACAATATGACTCCGAACATCCTCGACTTTGAGGGTCCGGAGAAAGAAAAGAGCATCATCAAGGTTATCGGCGTCGGTGGCGGCGGCGGCAACGCTGTCAACCACATGTACCGCGAAGGCATACACGATGTATCCTTCGTTGTGTGCAACCTCGACGCGCAGGCCCTCAACGACTCACCAGTGCCTGTTCACTTGCAGCTTGGCAAGGAGGGACTGGGAGCAGGCAACAAGCCTGAGAAAGCACGCAAAGCGGCTGAAGAGACCTCTGACGAGATCAAAGCCATGCTCAACGACGGAACCAAGATGACCTTTATCACGGCCGGTATGGGTGGTGGAACGGGCACGGGAGCTGCTCCCGTCATAGCCCGAATATCCAAGGAATTAGGAATCCTCACCGTCGGCATCGTCACCATACCCTTCCGCTTTGAAGGCGACAAGAAAATAGACCAGGCACTCGACGGCGTTGAGGAGATGTCAAAGCACGTCGATGCCTTACTGGTTATCAACAACGAGCGACTGCGCGAAATCTATCCTGAGCTCACCGTACTCGATGCCTTTGGTAAAGCCGACGACACACTGAGCGTGGCAGCCAAGAGTATCGCGGAAATTATCACCAACCACGGACTCATCAACCTCGACTTCAATGATGTCAAAACAGTGCTCAAGGACGGCGGTGTAGCCATTATGAGCACAGGATACGGTGAGGGCGAAGGACGTGTGAAGAAAGCCATCGACGACGCTCTTAACTCGCCGCTGCTCAACGACAACGACATCTTCAACTCCAAGAAGATTCTGCTCAGCATCAACTTCTGCAACGAAAAGAACGAGAATGGTGGACTGATGATGGAGGAGATGAACGATGTCAACGACTTTATGGCCAAGTTCGGCAACGACTTCGAAATAAAATGGGGTATCGCCATCGATCCAGAATTAGGCAAGAAGGTTAAAGTCACCATCCTGGCTACAGGCTTCGGCATCAGGGATGTCGACGGCATGGACACCCATCTCGGCAAGAAGCATACACAAGAAGAGGCTAACCGTATTGCTGAAGAAGAGGAGGCTGCTGCAGAACGAGACTCCCGCCGACAGAAATACTACGGAGCCGAAATGGGCAGCCAACAGCGCAAGCGCAGACCTCACATCTTCCTCTTCCGGCCCGAGGACCTCAACAACGAGGACGTCATCCTCGCTGTAGAGAACACGCCTACCTACAAGCGCTCACGCCAAAAGCTTCAAGAAATTAAGAACATGGCTACAGGAGAAACTCCGAAACAAGACTCCGACAACAGCACTACCACACCGGGAGTCATCTCTTTTGCCTGATTCAGCAATAATGAACCAACAGACTTCCGGCTATTCACAGCCGGAGACTACAAATAAAACAACAATATTATGTCACTTTTTGATACTGTCAATGACGACATCAAGAGCGCAATGAAGGCTCGCGACAAAGTGAAGCTGATGACACTGCGCAACATCAAGAAAGTATTTTTAGAGGCTAAGACGGCACCTGGTGCCAACGACACCTTAGACGATTCACAGGCACTGAAAATCCTGCAAAAACTGGCCAAGCAGGGTCGCGAGTCTGCTGCAACCTATACCCAGGCCGGTCGTACTGACCTCGCCGCTGAAGAGATGGCTCAGGTCGATGTCATCGAGGCTTACCTGCCCAAACAGCTCTCTGAGGCTGAGATTGAGACCGAGGTAAAGAAAGTCATCGCCGCCACTGGTGCCCAGGGCATGAAAGACATGGGCAAGGTGATGGGCACAGCCAATAAGCAGATGGCAGGAAAGGCCGACGGAAAGGTCATCGCAACTATCGTGAAGCGACTCCTCCAGGCCTGAAGCCGGACTACGAAAGTATTATCAAACTATAGTTGTGGGCTTGTCTCTCAGAAAAAGAGGCAAGCCCGCGTTGTTTCTGTCAATATCTAATTACAAAGAATCTTCAGGCGAAAAGTTGCCTGACCACATCAAATGAGCGCAACTCCGGGAACTCGGGCACGTGAATGCGGTAGTAGTAAAGAATAACCTCCGTACAGCGGTTACGCTCTTCATGGGTAAAGTGGAAGAAACGCATGTTTTCGAAGTCCATGCGCATAATCACCGCCATGCGCGACGTATCAGCAGCATTAAGAAAGTCGCTGTGCAAGGGAGCCACCGACGTAAAGCAACCACTGCGCAGATCAAAGAGAAAACCTGGATGATAACCTTCAATATTAGGAAAGAAGCCGAGGAAACGAGTGAGATGTATCATGAAGGCCAGATGGAAGTTGGCAAACTGCCCCTCAACGGTGTCAAGCCAGCGCAGAGCAGCCGACACGAAACGGAACAAATGCTCGTTGGCTCCCTGCTCGCCACGAGTAGCGTAACAGAGAAACTCCGAAAGGAAAAGCGTCACGGCTATCTTCTGTGGATTAAAGGGTATCGAAGCGAAAGGGTATGACCGTGACACATCTTTCAGATGCTGAAGATGATTGCCCGGTCTGCGGTCGTACTCAATGTCAAGGAGCGTGAGAACCTGAAAAAGCTGCTTCTGCAATCGGCCTTTCGACGACTTCGGAATGCCGACGATGAAGCTCTCACGACCCTCAGAGAGCGTGAGCATATCTACGATGAGCCGGCTGTCGCCATACCTCACTGCACGTAAAACGACGGCTTCTGTCTTAATGAGCATTCCCGTGTACAACTAAAAACCATGCAAAAATACCAAAAATCAACTGATTAAAGAAAATAAAGGTACAAAAATTTGGCAGGAAATAAAATTATGCCTAACTTTGCACCCGCTAATAAAAAGCCCTTGGTCCCTTCGTCTATCGGTTAGGACGAGAGATTTTCATTCTCTAAAGAGCAGTTCGATTCTGCTAGGGACTACAAATAAAATATAACAAGACATAAAGATGGCAAACCACAAATCATCACTAAAGCGTATCCGCCAGGACAAGGTGAGGGCTTTGCACAATAAGTATTATGCAAAGACCATGCGCAATGCTGTGCGTAAGCTTCGCGCAATGAGCAACAAGGAAGAAGCAGTCAAATTGTACCCTACTGTACAGAAAATGCTGGACAAACTCGCTAAGACGAACATTATCCACAAGAACAAGGCTGCCAATCTGAAGTCGAGCCTCTCTGCGCACATCGCAAAACTCGGCTAAACAAACAGGCCATAGCTCACAAAGATAACGAAGGCTGCATCCGAAAGGATGTGGCCTTCGTCTGTATATGGGGCGGGATAACTAAAAAGATACTGTGTCAACCAACATTAAAAATAAGACTCAAAGTAGTCAACCAAAAGCGTTAAACTACACTCAAAGTAGTCAACCAAAAGCGTTAAACTACAAGCAACTCTGAGTACTCATACGATAGTACTGAGGTAATAGTCTTGAAATACTGCAGTAATAGCCATGAAATACTGCAGTACTGCCCAAGCGGTACTGACAAGAAACTACGGATTCTTAATCAGCAAACCAGTTGAAATGCTCCTCATAACCGTCGAAATCGAGGTCGTCGGGAGCACCTATACTCTTAAGCAAGCTTCGTATGAACGCTTGCTCTGAAGGCGGCATGGGGATTTCCCCACGCCTTCGCTGGAAATAGGAATTACGGCCAAATCGGGCGACACAGGCCGACATGAATTGCTTGTACTGCATAGGGTACATGCGTTGCTGAAAATTGCTGAATCCAATGGCGTATCGCTGAGGCTGATCGTCACAGTAGAAGGGACAATGGCCGTCAAGGGTGGTGAGGTCGGGATTAAGCACTGTGTACTGTTTCTCACTGCTGTTACGATGACTCCAGGCCCAGGCGCGCAGACAGTGGGCTCGCTGAGGGCAGTCACAGGGCAAACAGGCCACGTACCCACCAGGAATAGTTTTTTCTTTTTTATCCATAAGGTAATGAGATTGTAAAAACATTTATAAATTTCTGAATTCAACGAAGGATTTCGGAATCACTGAAGTATTTCGGAATCACTCAAATCAATTTCCTCGCACCTCACTGCGTCATAGCCCTTTATCTGCACCACGATGAGATGAAGCTTTGTGCCGTGGAGCATTGATTGCAGTTTGCGGTCGGCGGCGTAGATCCTGACTTGTTCTATGGCACCAGTCCACTGCTGTGCGGCGTCATCGTCGGTGGCATCGGTCTTGAGATATTTCAACTCTAAGATGTAGCTATGCGCCACCATAGGGTAGACCTTATCATTGGGCAGAAGGAAGAAGTCACAATAGCCGTGAGTGAACTCCATCTCGGGCGCCACAAGATAGTAAGGGTCGAGACTGAGATAGGCGTTCATGAAGCCTTGCAGGTTGCGCTCGCCCTCGATGAGCTGGCGCACGGCAGTGGTGTCATGGTAGGCCCTGAGGATGCAGTCCATCATGGGCTGCCACTGGCCTTCCACGGCTGCCTGGTAGAACGGCACGTTGAGCCGTGTGAGCATCGTGGGATGGATTTGCTGAAAGCACTGCATGAGATAGTTATAGTACTGTATACGGACATTGTTGTTCGGTATGCCGAGCTTCAGGGCTGCACCGAGCGTGCCGCGGATGGTGAGCATACCGTAGTAGAAAAGCAGGCTGATGAAGTTGTCGGCGTCGGTGATACTCTCGGCAGGGAAATAGCTGTTGAGGGTGCTGATGGTGTAGCCCGTGTGCACAATGTCGTAGATGGTCTGGCGCCTCTCCTCGGTCATATTGCCAATCTCGACGAGGTTGCGCAGCTTCTTATAGTCGGTCTTGGTGTTGGGATCCACCATATCGTTGGGCCTCCTGCCGGTATTGACGAGCGAGGACATGTAATAGCACACCATGTCGCTGTTGAACATACTGGGGGCCTTGCCGAAGCTCTCTTCGGCAAAGCAGTAGTTGTCGTACCACGGTTTGATGTCGTCGATGATGCTGTCCACTGTCGCCTCCGGTTTGATGGCACCCGCCTCCTTATAATAGCCAATCATCTGCCGCACGTCGTCCTCCGAGAAGCCGAGCATCTGATTGAACCAGGGATGCATCGTGATGTTCAGCGCGATGTTGTAGCCGCTCGTGAGATCGTCGAGGGTGATGGGCGACACACCGAGCATGATGATGCGGTCGAACATGCCCTTGAAGAGCTTGAACACGTCGCGGTAGAAGCCCGTGCCGTGGGTGAGGGCGTGGTAAGCCTCATGGCCCTTCACATTAAGGACATTGTTGGTGAAGTTGTCATACTCGTCAACGATAAGATAGAGCTTTAAGTTGAGTTTCTTAGCTGCAATCCTTATCAAGTTCATCTTACCTATAGCAGAAGGCTCGCTACGTACATCCTCTACGAAACCAGGTGCGTAATATCGGCTGTAAGATGCTGCAAAAGAATCCAGTTCCTGACCGCAATATCTGTTAAA
>OMVH01000246.1 GCA_900314365.1 uncultured Prevotella sp.
TTTAAGCAGTGATGCAAAGCAGAGGGATGCTGCATAGCAGCATCTAACAGAACCCAGCATCTGACAGAGCACTGCATCTGACAGGGCACCGCATCTGCCAGAGCCCAGTACTGCCAGCCCCGTTAGCGACAAAACCGGGTGACAGAGCCGAGCACCGGGCAACAGAGCCGAGTGCCCAAGCCGGGCTTTCGCCCCGCGCACCAAAGTAGCGCAAACATTTTAGGGGAGAAAGCGGCAGTCATCAGCAGAAAGCACGCGTGCGCCGTTTGGCCGAGCGGCAGCATCTCTACGAACAGGCTACAACAGCGGAAATCACTGGGGGTAAGGATGCTTGGATGGACATCGGAGACTATCGTCTCAATCACGTCACACAGCAACTATCGTGGCAAGGCCATGTGGAGGAGCTGTCTCACCGTGAGGCGGAGCTGCTACGGATGCTGGCCGGACACATCAACGACGTGGTCGAGTCGC
Source organism: uncultured Prevotella sp. (assembly GCA_900314365.1). GTDB lineage: Bacteria > Bacteroidota > Bacteroidia > Bacteroidales > Bacteroidaceae > Prevotella. The sequence goes on from OMVH01000246.1 coordinate 472, forward strand.
ATGACATCCTCTTAGCACTTTGGGGCGACAACACGCTGTTCAATGGCCGAAGCCTGCAAGTGTTCATCACCCGTCTGCGCCATCGTCTGGAGCGCGATCCACGGCTGCGCATCGTCAATGTGCGCAGCATTGGCTATAAACTCATCATCGCCTGACCGTTTCCCCTAAGTTGCACATCCTTTTGCGGTATTCCAAGGATGAACAGGCGAGTTGCTGCTTGACATATTTACCAAAGAACGAGGCATTGGGAAAGCCCAACGTATCGGAAATTTCTTTGATGGTCAACTCCGTGTTGGCCAGATAAAAGCGCACGTCCTCCATCACATATTCCGAAATCCATTCCAAGGGCGATTTGTCGCTTACCTTCTTACACACCGTAGAGAGATATTTGGGCAAGAAACACATCAGCAAGGCAAACATTTGAGTAAACAACAGTTATTCCGTCAAAAAGCGGCAAGAGATCTTTGCTGTCTCACTGAATATGCCTAAATTTGTAGAGTTATATGATTACATAACGGAAGAGAAAGCATGGCAAAGAGCAAGAAACAATGCAAACGCATTCCCTATCAGTATAAGCCCGAAGGGCTGGACTTGAAGACATGGCAGGTATTGCTTAGACGACAGGCCTCGTTCGACGAAGCGCTCATCGTCAGCTGCACCGATGAAGAAGACGCTCCTGGTACGTACAGCGTGGTCAATCCGAAGACACACCAGGAATACAAGGTGGTCTACCGTGGTGCACGAAGTCCATGGAACTACTGCTCATGCATGGACTTCAAGACCTCACAGCTTGGCACCTGCAAACATTTGGAAGCTGTGAAGCGCTGGATACACAACGGGCACCGTGTAAACCGGGAGACACCCTCCTACACTTCTGTCTATCTTGACTATACTGAAGGCCGCAAGGTGCGCATTCGTATTGGTTCCGACCACGAGAAAGAGTTCCGGCAACTGGCAGTTGAATATTTCGACGAGAAAGAAGGACTCCTGCCCCAAGGCTTTACCCATTTCGAGACCTTCCTGCGTCGCGCCAAGGCTATTGATGAGACCATGCGGTGCTACAACGATGCCCTGAACTTCGTATTGGAGGCCAGAGAGAAAGAGCAACGACGAAAGTGGATTGACGGTCTGCCCAACAGCAACTTTGCCCATTTGCTCAACACCACGCTCTATCCTTATCAGGAAGAAGGCATTCGCTTTGCAGCCACCGCCGGACGTGCCATCATCGCTGACGAAATGGGACTCGGCAAGACCATTCAGGCCATCGGTACGGCAATGCTACTGCATGGCAAAGGATTGGTGAGCAGTGTACTGGTGCTCTGTCCAACGTCGTTGAAATACCAGTGGAAAAGGGAGATAGAGCATTTCACCAATGAGAAAGCCCACGTCATAGAGGGCACTCACCTGAAACGGCGCGAGCAATACGATGCACCCGAGCTGTTCAAGATAGTGTCCTACAACTCTGCATGCAATGACATCAAAGCACTTGGCAGTCTAGACACCGACATGGTTATCATTGATGAGGTGCAACGACTGAAGAACTGGAATACGCAGATAGCCCGGGCCGCTCGCAAAATCAATTCACACTATGCCGTTATCCTCTCCGGCACGCCATTGGAAAACAGGTTGGAGGAGCTCTTTTCAATAGTGGAGCTCGTCGACCAATTCTGCCTCGCTCCCTATTATCTCTTCCGCGACCGTTATATTATCACCGACGATAAGGGAGCCACTATAGGTTACAAGAATCTGAAGGAAATCAAGGAGAAACTGAAGGGTATCCTCATTCGACGCACAAAGAAACAGGTGAGACTGCAAATGCCGGCAAGGCAGGACAAGAACTTGTTGGTACCCATGACGGAGGAACAGATGACGATACACAACGAAGCCAAAAGTCTGGTCCGCCGTCTGTTGCTGAAGTGGGAACGAATGCACTTCCTCTCGGAAAGCGACCGCAACCGTCTGATGATATTGTTGCAACAGATGCGCTGCGTCTGCGACAGCACCTACGTTCTTGACCAGAAGACCCGCTACGACACCAAAGTGGACGAGGTGATGAACATTGTCAGCAATATCGTAGAGAGCGGCGACGAGAAGGTTGTTGTCTTCAGCCAGTGGGAGCGTATGACACGGTTGATAGCCGAAGAACTACGCAAACACCAAGTGGGATTCGAATATCTGCACGGAGGTATTCCGTCGACAAAGCGCAAGGACCTTGTCAACAACTTCATCGACAAGCCCGACTGCCGGGTCTTTCTCTCTACTGATGCGGGCTGTACGGGCCTTAACCTACAGTCTGCCTCCGTGGTTATCAACATCGACCTACCCTGGAACCCGGCCGTTCTGGAACAGCGCATTGCACGAATCTATCGCATCGGGCAGCAGCGGAACATACAGGTTGTCAACCTCGTGTCGGCAAGCAGTTTTGAGGAAGCAATGCTCGGCAAGCTTCGCTTCAAGGCCTCACTCTTCGCGGGTGTCTTAGATGACGGGATGGACACCATTTTCGCTTCCGACAGCAAGTTCACAGAACTGATGAAAGACATCCAGGCAACTGTCGAGGATACCGACAGTATTGTCACGGAGTCGGTCACTGCCGACGAGATGGAACCAACGGCAGAAGCCTCTGTCGAAAGCTCTCTCGAGAATGAAGAGGAAGAACAAACGGAGGAGACTAACAATCCGATAAGCGCAGCTAAGGAAGAAGGAGCAGAGAGCAAGTCTGGGACGGAACCAGAAAACCCCTCACAAGGAAGCAAGAGCATTGCCGCCACGTCCAATGAAGACACCAGACGTCGAGCACGCACTCACCGCACACCGACGGAACTCGTGGCCGAAGGGGTGTCATTCTTCACAGGCCTCACCAAGACGTTAGAGTCGCCCGAAGCTACCCGTGAGCTTGTCGACAGCATTGTGGAAGTCGACAAACACACGGGCGAGACCAACTTGAAGATTCCAGTTCCTGATAAAGAGAGTGTGGTTCAAGTATTGGGTGCTCTGACCAAGCTCTTTGCGCAATTCGGGAAGTGACCACGCTAATAATCCTCCCGGCGGTAGGCGCGGGCGAAGAAGTCGAGGTTGTCCTGCAGGAGCTTCCTTCCATAGTCCTCGCCTTTGAGAGACCTCAAGCCGGCATCGGGAATCATTCCATGAGAGATGAGGTAGCGCGCGACCACCCCCAGAATGCTTTTCCCATCTCCGATAATGTTCAGTGCGCTTGTTTTTGCACGCTCCTTATTATAATAGGGATTGCGTGGATCCTTGATGCATTCCGCTGCGCCCGGCATGATGGCGAGAGGCTTGTTGACACCCGGCACAAACAAGGCTATGCCTCTCTTCCTGTCATAATCTCTGAATTCACTTTTCTTTAGTTTCTTCCAGTCGTAATCAGATAGGAAACGATCCAACTCTGTAGGTGTCTTGAAATAGAACAGAGGACTGCCACCCGACAATTCCATTAAATGTTTGTACTGCTCTTCCGAGAAACCTGCTTGATACTTCTTGATGCTTTTGAATGAATCGAAGATTCTGTCGGTTTCACCCCAAAGCTGATTCCCATTGAGATACCACTGACCGTCATATTTCGCGTACGACCCGACAGCCCCTTCGCCTTCTTTGAGATCTTTGTCTGTAACGACATAGTGGCTGTCGCGATTGATGACAATCTGGTTGCCGTCGATATCCTCGAAACTGACCGTATTCTTGTCGTATGCCTTTTTTTGCAGCACCTCGATAAACTCGGATTTCTCTATGCTTGCTATCTTCTTGGCAACCTGCTTGTCGCCTACCTCTGCAATAAAGAGAGCGAGCCAGTCCTTGGGTAGCAGGGCGAGCATGCCCACCTGATAAACGAAGGGGGCGACGCACTCTGCCGAATAGTAAGCTTCATTTCCCGTCAAGAGCGGATCGAATTCGTCCATCGCATCTTTGACCAAATCATGGGCTCTCCCATCCGAGGTAAGATAGCAGTCGAAAAGAATCCACTTCAATACGTCGCGCAATTCAAAGAAGTCATTGGCAAAGGAAGCTTTGCGGAAGTAGTCGGCCAATTGCTCGTTGATGGGTGTGTTCTCAAATTCATTGTCAAGAATATCATACAGTATCTGAGCTACTTCATTGAGAACGGGGTTCTCAGGATTTATCATCCTGTCCGGGCCACGGAACTCGTGGAAAGCATCCCATACGAGAAGTCTCACCGCGTTGAGGTCGGGCTCGTCGGTATAGACCTCTCCCTCTACCGGATAGAAAGGATAAGGACGTCCGTAGAGTTCCTTGTTCTTGGCCACAAAGCCCCGCCACATACCAGCGTCAGCAATAATATCCTCGTAGTACATGATGACGCGAGAGATGATGGCCTTCATTGCATCGGCCGTAGCTATCTCATTCAGTTCGTCGATCAGCAGTGCGCGTTCCAAACGATTGGCGAGCAGCGCATAATCCTGATCGGTTGGCGAGGGAGGAAGTGAATGGGGATGAAGGTTGCGAATGTAACTGACAGCAAAGGTGTAGGGCAGTAATCTGACGGTTCTGCTGCGGTTTGCTCCCTTAGTGAGCTGTTTGTCTTTCTCCTTGTAGGGTTGCTCTTGCTCAAGAACATGCTTCACATACGCAGCCACGGCCAGGCGCGCATTGCTCAAGCTGAACCTACTGGCTGTGACTTCGCCCTCTTCCAGCATTTGAGCGTAGCCATACACTCCGCCCACATCTTCGGGCGGACAACCGCCACCACCACTATCAAGGGTCACTTGGCCCGGAACGCATTCCTCCTCAACAGACGAAAGCCTAACCTGATGTATCCAGTTGTCGCCCAAGTCATAAACAAACTTGACGGGCACAGCCTTCGCCTTGAGCACATCGCCTATGGTGACAGCCATAGAATCATTTCTCTGCGACCATGATGGCAAACTGCCTTCCTCTCCTTTCTTTGGAGCATAGGTTCGGCCATTTGCAAAGAACCTATGTTCATGCACGTCGTCCCACCCCATGGCTCGAATGATGATTTTAGCTAAATGCTCGAGCCTCAAGTTGCTGGGGACTGTAATCCGACGATATACTTTCACCGGACACTGCAACAGCGAGACATAGAGGTGGTAGGTCACCGGCTTTACTGTGTCTGCAACCAGAGTAGCATGCTTATCCACATAAGGACAATACATAGGGGGGCCAGCTGGTTCATCAAACTTTTGATACGAATCAATAGGCCTGCTTTCGAAAAGCGAGTAATCAGGATGGTCGTTCTTTTTCTTTTTAGACATGATATAAATGGCAAATTATAGTATGGATTAACCTCTCTGCTCACCCTGAAGGTACGGATTGGGTGATGGGGAACTGTTGGGCAGTACAGTACCCAGGACCTGCATCTGTCTTGAAACACAAACGGCATACGAGACGGACTGCTTAATGCTTCTACGATAGCAGTGCGGATAAAATCCTGTCATTATTCTGCAAATATCGGAAATAAAATCGGGAAAGACAAGGAAACTGTAGGGATATTTTCTTTTTTCTGTGTGCATAGACACACAGCCCACAATGATAATGACTAACTCAAGGTTCGGAAGTTTAATTATCCCTTATAGGGGCAAATCTTTTGGCGGTCCGCGAAGAGATGAATCAACATCTTCGAGGCTGGAAGTTAGCTACGCTCTCGTGCATCTTCGAAGCACGAGAGCGAGAAGGGGGAAGAAGTATGCAGCCCCCAGGCTCGCTTCGCTCGGCTGGGGTTATTTGCATCTCTGTCGAGATGCTCACGACCTCT
>OMVH01000218.1 GCA_900314365.1 uncultured Prevotella sp.
CAACTGTTGATGCTGCCGAGGATTTCTTCTGCGGTTTTCATGAGCGCAATATGTTATTTGTTGAATAGTCAGAGTTTGAATACTACGGGTACAGCCACCATTGTCCGGCATGGCTTTCCCTTTTCTTTGCCTGGAGTCCATCGGGGCATCGTGCGCAGAACGCGTACAGCCTCAAAGTCGAGTGCGGGTATTCCCGACGATTTGCTCACTTTTATGTCAGCCGTAGAGCCGTCTGTATTGATGATGAACGTCACTGTCACTTGTCCCTGTTTCTTTTGCTGTTGGGCAGTCACAGGGTATTTCAGGTTACGATTTAGCCACTGGATAAAAGCCGTCATACCTCCGGGGAATTGTGGAAGTTGCCCGACATCGGGCTTGTCGTCGGTATCGTCAGGTTTTAGCGTGGCCTGTGGAAGCGATATGGGTTGCGGATCTTCGGTTTCAGGACGGAACTGCCCTAGCCCTTCCAAGGCGTTGCTGGAGTTTGCAGAGATCGTTTGCGGGATTTCTGCGACGGCATCGGAAGGTCTCAGGTTGGCAGTTACAGCCCTCTGTACAGCCGGTGCTGTGGTCTCCTTGTCGCTGCGTTGGTCGGGCGGAGCGGCTTCGAGATCTTCTTCGATAGCGTCAGCATCCTCGTCTGTCCATGTATCCTGCTGTCCTCCGGAGTTCCACTCCAAAGCCACAAAGAGCGAGGATAACACCAGTATGAGCCCTAACAGGTAGCCCGTGGTGCGCTCTCTCGATAGGCATGCCCTATATGATTTCTTGGCTTCCAAGATACCTTTTTGTTTTTTTCTCAAAGCTTAGAAGCCGCAAGGGCAATAATAGTCCGTGAGGCTCCGTTATAAGTTCATGAAACAGTGCAAAGTTACAAATAAATCTGCTATACTTGCCATATACAGGCAAGATAGCTTGGCTTTTTTCGATATTTTAATGATATGACAGATGTTCTTCGAGGTTTTATTGCTACCTTCGCACTGGGAAAACGTACATTGACAATGAGAAAGACTGCATGGATTCTTGCCTTCGCGCTCTTCGCCCTTTCTGCACGGGCGCAGGAAAGCCAGACTGTATACAATTTCTTGCGACTGCCTATGAGTGCTCATGCGGCTGCTGTGGGCGGCGACAACATCACGCTCATCGAGGACGACGGCGCCCTGGTGTTCAGCAATCCAGCATTACTAACGTCTGTTACGGACAAGACAATAGGCTTTGGTTACATGAATTATATGTCGGGAGTCAACATGCTTGGAGCTACTTTCAATAAAGTTTTGCGCGACCGTCTATCTGTTGGAGGACAGGTGCAATACATCAACTATGGCTCCATGAAGGAGACTGATGCCGACGGGCGCGAGACGGGAACCTTCTCTGCCAAGGACATAGCTCTGGGGGGCACCGTGAGCTATCTGCTCACCAACCGCATTGCCGGTGGTGTCACGCTGCGCATGGTCAATTCCTATATCGGCGGTTACAGTTCGTTTGCTGTTGGGGTTGATCTCGGGCTTAACTACTATGATTCCGATAGGGAATGGTCGGTGTCGCTCGTGGCCAAGAACTTAGGCGGACAGCTGAAAGCTTTCGACGAGGACTATGAGTCGATGCCCATAGACGTGCAGCTTGGTGTCTCCAAACGTCTGCTCCATACTCCGTTCCGTCTTTCTGGTACTCTCGTCAATCTCAATCATTGGGAGAAAGGACTCCGCGACCACTTTGTTTTTGGTGCCGACGTGCTCATTTCCGACAATATCTGGCTTGGATTGGGTTACAACAGCAGACGTAACGACGAGATGAGCATCGATACAGCCGACGACGACAACGGCAGTAGTCATGGTGCTGGACTGAGTCTTGGCGCCGGACTTAATACGGAGCGTTTCAAGGTGGACGTGGCATGGGGCAAGTACCACGTCTCAAGTTCTTCCATTCTCATCAGCCTTGCCTATACACTTTGATAAATCTATGAAAAGAATTATAATTGCCATCGATGGTTACTCTTCGTGTGGAAAGAGCACCATGGCCAGACGTCTGGCCAAAAGAATTGGTTATGTTTATGTGGATACCGGTGCCATGTATCGTGCAGTGACGCTTTTTGCGCTGCGTCGCGGACTGGTGGCTGAGAGTGGTGAAATTGATAAAGCAGGACTTGAAAAAGCGATGCATGAACTGTATATCACTTTCCGACTCAATGCTGCGAGTGGCAATGCTCACACCCACATCAACGGTGAGGACGTTGAGGATGAAATTAGGAGTATGGCAGTGAGCTCGCGGGTGAGTGCTATTGCTGCTTTGCCCTTTGTGCGTGAGGCTCTTGTGCGCCAGCAGCAGGCTATGGGACAGGAGAGGGGAATTGTGATGGACGGTCGTGACATTGGTACAACCGTTTTCCCTGATGCTGAGCTCAAAGTCTTTGTTACTGCCAGTGCTGAGGTCAGGGCGCAGCGTCGGTTCGACGAACTCAAGGCGAAAGGTGTGGAGGCCGATTATCTGGATATTCTGCACAATGTGGTGGAGCGCGACTACATTGATTCTCATCGTGAGGTATCACCCTTGCGTAAGGCTCAGGATGCGGTGGTGCTCGACAACAGTCATATGACCATCGAGGAGCAGGACCAATGGCTTTTCGACGAGTACGAGAAGCGAATCAAAGCATTGGCTTGAAGCGTTGTTGCGGCTTTGCCGTGTTGTCGCGCTTAGATGTCGGCTGCTGTATTTGTCTTATCCATTCTGATTTCTCCGGTATGGAGGTCATGCAACTGTTCTTTAGATCAAGGAATTATGCCGTGGGGCATCTAAGCATAAAAAAGAATCCGATAGTATTCTGACGGGTAGCCGGCTACATGCCGGCTACTACTCTGTATGTTTTTGCTATCCTCAGCACTTGCTGTATTGGCCTCGAATTTATTTACTCAAGTTTCAGAGGGTAAGTAGCGTGAAAGGATGTCTGCTCTGAGTATGGATTGTTGTGAGTCCGATGGTAATGAAACAAAGTGTTTACTTTGCTTTGGTAGTGCAGCGTCGCTCCAAAATCAATTCATTGTATTGCATTGATTGTGCACTCATTCGGACTATGACGACTTGCGCATATTAATCGATCTTCGTAATATATCCCCTGTACCGAAATCGCATTGCACACTTGTTTGGCTTCGGCCTGAAAAAGCGTATCAAAAATCAAAGGTCGTCCTGAAGTTTGTAAAT
>OMVH01000217.1 GCA_900314365.1 uncultured Prevotella sp.
CTTCAAAATATGCCCGTATTTTGGCACTTTCGCGTTCTTTTTTATTTACAAACTTCAGGACGACCTTTGATTTTTGATACGCTTTTTTGGGCCGAAGTCAAACAAGTGTGCAATATAACTGCACCCCTCAGAAAGGCGGTTCTCGCGGCAGTCAGCAATCAGGAAACTGAAGGGAATATCTGTCTCACGACCGATTAATGTACAGCGCTTGTGAACACCTAAACCGCTTCGACTAGAAATCAAACTAGCGGAAGTTGTGTCAGGACAGCCCGAAAATTCTATCTCTGCTACAAGGATTCTCCAGCCGGTCCATCAAGACTCGGCAACAGTGCATTCCAGTACGGGAAGAAAGACGACACGATAATGAGGGAAAGGAATCCACAGCGCCACGCTTATTTAACCATAGTGAAAGAGTCTTAAACACCAAAAATAATAGCCAAAGTATTACTTTACGTAAGCAGAAAACAGTAATTTTGCACCAATAATTTGTAATTTTCGAGAGATACCTATCTAAAGGATAATGGATTCAAAGCATAAGGGACTGTATGATGCGGCGTACGAGCACGACGCCTGTGGTATTGGGATGGTGGTAAATATTCATGGCAACAAGAGTCATGAATTGGTAGATAACGCGCTGAAGGTGCTTGAGAACCTCCGCCACCGCGGTGCGGAGGGTGCCGACGGCAAGACGGGCGACGGAGCAGGCATACTGCTCCAGATTCCTCATGAGTTCATATTGCTTCAGGGCATTCCCGTGCCCGAGAAGGGGAAATATGGCACGGGACTCGTCTTTCTGCCTAAGGACAAAGAGCGGCAGCAAAAGATTTTAGAAGTCATCATCGAAGAGATAGAGCGCGAAGGACTGCAGCTGATGCACTTGCGCAATGTGCCCACAAACTCGGAATGTCTCGGCGAAGCTGCCTTGGAGACGGAGCCCGACATCAAGCAGGTGTTCGTGACAGGCGTCACCGACGACAAGGTAGCAACCTTCGAACGCACCTTATATATAATAAGGAAGAAGATAGAGAAGCGGGTCAACGACAAGGATTTCTATTTCTGCTCGCTCTCGAGTAAGAGCATCGTCTACAAAGGAATGCTCTCAAGTCTCCAGCTCAGACAGTATTACAACGACCTCTCCAACAAGTACTTCACAAGCGGACTGGCGCTGGTGCACAGTCGTTTCAGCACCAACACCTTCCCCACATGGAGCCTTGCACAGCCTTTCCGCATGCTCTGCCACAACGGTGAGATAAACACCATACGCGGCAACCGCGGATGGATGAAAGCCCGTGAGAGCGTGCTCTCCTCCTCACAGTTGGGCAATATCAAGAACATCTCGCCCATCGTACAGCCGGGCATGAGCGACTCCGCAAGCCTTGACAACGTATTTGAGTTCTTTGTCATGAGCGGCCTCTCACTGCCCCACGCTATGGCCGTGATGATTCCGGAGAGTTTCAACGACAAGAATCCTATCAGCGAAGACCTGAAGGCCTTCTACGAATACCACTCCATTCTGATGGAGCCTTGGGACGGCCCCGCCGCCCTGCTCTTCAGCGACGGACGCTTCGCCGGTGGAATGCTCGACCGCAATGGTCTGCGCCCGGCTCGCTACACCATCACCAAGAACGACACGATGGTGGTATCGAGCGAAGTGGGCGTAATGGACTTCGACCCGACAGAGATAGCAGAAAAAGGAAGGCTGCAGCCAGGAAAGATTCTGCTTGTCGACACGCAAGAAGGAAAAATCTACTACGACGGAGAAATTAAGGAACGGCTTGCCACGGCACACCCCTACCGCCAATGGCTCAGCACCAACCGCATTGAGCTCGAGAAAATACGGAGCGGGCGCAAAGTAAGCAACAGCGTGGAACACCTGACAGCCAAAGAAATAGAGTTTGGATTCGGCGAAGAGGACATCGACGACACCATCATCCCAATGGCCCTGAAAGGACAAGAGCCCACAGCGTCAATGGGCAATGACACGCCGCTGGCTGTACTCTCCGACCGTCCGCAAATATTCTTCAACTACTTCCGTCAGCAGTTCGCACAAGTCACCAACCCTGCCATCGACTCCATCAGAGAGCTGCTCGTGATGAGTCTCACTGAATACATCGGACGAGTGGGCAGTGGCATCCTCAATCCTGACGAATCAAACTGCAAGATGGTGCGGCTGCCCCATCCCATACTGACCAACACTCAGCTCGACATACTCTGCAACCTTCGCTACAAAGGCTTTAACACAGTGAAGTTGCCCATGCTCTTTGAGCGCGACAAGGGAGAAGAGGGCCTGCGCGAATCCATTGACATGCTCTGCCACAAAGCCGAGCAGAGTGTCGACGAGGGCTATAATTACATCATTCTCTCCGACCGTGACGTGGATGCCACTCACGTGGCCATACCCTCGCTGCTGGCTGTGAGTGCTGTTCACCACTACCTCATCGACGCAGGCAAACGCGTGCAGACAGCCCTCATCGTAGAGAGCGGCGAGATCAGGGAGGTGATGCACGCAGCTCTGCTCTTAGGCTACGGAGCCTCTGCCCTCTGTCCCTATATGACTTATGCCATTCTTGACGACCTCGTGAATCGTGGAAAAATACAGGAGAACTATGCTACCGCAGAGGCCAACTACATAAAGGCAGTCAAGAAGGGACTGTTGAAAATCATGGCCAAAATGGGCATCTCTACCATCAGGAGCTACCGCGGCGCACAGATTTTCGAAGCTGTCGGCCTCTCTGAAAGTTTGCTGAAAGCTTACTTTGGCACCAGCACAAGCACGGTGGGAGGCATAGGACTGAAGACCATAGCACGCGACGCCGTGGCTTTTCACGACGCTGCTTTCAGTGCCAATGCCAAGATAGAGGACGACCCCAAGTCAGTGTTCCTGCCCAATCAGGGACTTTTCCACTGGCGAAGAGACGGCATACGGCATGCGTGGAGCCCCGACGTCATCGCTACGTTGCAATTGGCTACTCGCAAGGGCGACTACGAACTGTTCAAGAAGTATGAGCACATGGTGGACGACAAGCCGGAACCCATCTTCCTGCGCGACTTCTTCGACGTGAAGAAGAACCCCATTGACCTTTCGAAGGTGGAGCCGGTAGAGAGTATTGTCAAGCACTTCGTGACAGGGGCCATGAGCTTCGGAGCTCTCTCCAAGGAGGCTCACGAGGCATTGGCTATGGCCATGAACGAACTCGGAACCCGCAGCAACACCGGCGAGGGAGGTGAGGACCGCGAACGCTATCACGAGACCGTTGAAGGCATCAGTCTCTCAAGCAAGACCAAGCAGGTGGCATCAGGGCGCTTCGGCGTAACGACAGAATACCTCGTCAATGCCGAAGAGATACAGATAAAGGTGGCTCAGGGCGCAAAGCCCGGCGAAGGTGGACAGCTTCCAGGCTTCAAGGTGAACGAGATTATAGCCAAGACACGCTACTCAATCCCCGGAATCAGCCTCATCTCACCACCGCCCCACCATGACATATACTCTATAGAAGACCTCAAGCAGCTCATCTTCGACCTGAAGAACGTAAACCCCAAGGCTGCCATCAGCGTCAAGCTGGTAGCCGAGAGTGGAGTAGGCACCATTGCTGCCGGAGTGGTGAAGGCCAAGGCCGACCTCGTCGTCATCTCAGGTGCTGAAGGCGGAACGGGAGCCAGTCCGGCATCAAGCATGCGCTTCGCCGGTATCCCACCTGAGATTGGAATAGCCGAAACGCAACAGACACTGGTCAAGAACGGACTGCGTTCGCTCGTACGCCTCCAGGTGGACGGACAGCTTAAAACGGGCCGCGATGTCATCATGCTGGCGCTGCTCGGAGCCGAGGAATTCGGTTTCGGAACAGCCGCTCTCATCACACTGGGCTGCGTCATGATGCGCAAATGTAGCCAGAACACATGCCCCATGGGTGTAGCAACACAGGACGAAAGGCTCAGAGCTCATTTCCGCGGAAGCTACAAATACGTGGTCAACTACTTCAGGTTCCTTGCCCAGCAAGTAAGGGAATATCTGGCCGAGATGGGCTTCACAAGACTCAACGACATCGTGGGCCACACAGAACTCATACAACTCCGCAAGACCAACAATTCCAAATGGGCGTCGCTTGACTTCAGTCATATGCTCCATCAGGAGAAAGGCGACAGCTCCTTCTACTGCACGAAGACTCAGGAGCACGACTTGGAAGGCATCCTCGACGAGCAACTCATTGCCAACAGCCAGAAGGCCATTGTCGACGGTGAGGAGGTGAATCTTGACTTCGCCATCCGCAATACCAACCGGGCTGTGGGTACCATGCTGAGCGGTATCATAGCAGAGAAATATGGTGAGGACGGTCTGCCCGACAACACCATCAACGTGAAATTCAAAGGCAGTGCCGGACAGAGCTTCGGTGCCTTCCTCGTGAAGGGTGTTGGCTTTAAGCTTGAGGGAGAGACCAACGACTATTTTGCCAAAGGACTCAGCGGCGGCCGTATCAGCATACTGCCACCCATAAGAAGCAACTTCAACGCCGAGGACAACATCATCGCCGGCAACACGGGACTCTACGGAGCCACGAGTGGTGAGCTCTACATCAACGGACAGGTGGGCGAACGCTTCGCGGTGAGAAACTCGGGAGCCATCGCTGTCGTAGAGGGAGCAGGCGATCATTGCTGCGAGTATATGACCGGAGGAAGAGTGGTGGTGCTCGGTCCGACAGGACGTAACTTCGCAGCCGGCATGAGTGGCGGTGTGGCCTACGTCTGGGACAAGAACCACAATTTCGACTACTTCTGCAATATGGATATGGTGGAAATCAACCTCGTGGAGGAAAGCAGCTACCGCAAGGAATTGCACGAGCTGGTAAGACAGCATTACCTCTACACGGGGTCCAAGCTCGCACGCACCATGCTCGACAACTGGGGACACTACATCGAGGAGTTCATTCAAGTGGTTCCGATAGAATACAAACGTGTGCTGCAGGAAGAACAGGTGAGAAAACTCAAGCAGAAGATTGAGGACATGCAGAGAGACTATTAGAAATGATGAACGATGGATTGTGGATTACGAATGACAATCAGACTTCCATACAGTAAGACCATTCGGAAATCATAACGTACTATTTTTATTGAATAATTGAATAACTTATAATGATATGGGAAATCCAACGGCTTTTCTAACGGTACCCCGCAAGGAGGCGGGCTACAGGCCTATACATGATAGAATCCACGACTACGGCGAGATAGAGCAGACACTCAACAGTAGCGACCGACGACTGCAGGCAAGTCGCTGCATGGACTGCGGAGTGCCTTTCTGCCATTGGGCATGTCCTTTGGGCAACAAACCGCCCGAATGGAATGATGCAGTCTATAAAGGGGACTGGGAATTAGCCTACCGGCTTCTTACCTCGACCAACGACTTCCCGGAGTTCACGGGACGTGTCTGTCCGGCTCTCTGCGAGAAGGCCTGTGTTCTCAATCTCATGGAACACGAGCCCACAACGAACAGGGAAGACGAGGCTGCCATCATTGAGCATGCCTTTCAGGAGAACTACGTCACGCCTCATGTCATTCACCGCAACGGTCATAAAGTGCTTGTAATTGGAGCCGGACCGGCCGGACTCACCGCAGCAACACGACTAAACGTGGCAGGATTCGACGTGACTGTGGTCGATGCACGCGAGAAAGCGGGCGGACTGCTGCGCTTTGGCATTCCCAACTTCAAACTCAACAAGGCCATTATCAATCGGCGCATAGACTTCCTTGAAACGGAGGGCATCAAATTCAAATATGGCAAGAAGATTGATGTCACGAAGCTACCCAAAGGCTTCGATGCCTATGTCGTAGCCACAGGAACGCCAACGGCCCGCGACTTGAAGATTCCCGGACGTGAGCTTAAAGGGGTCTACTTCGCACTTGACATGCTTGCCCAGCAGAACAGAATTCTCGAAGGAGCCGAATTCAAGAAGGACGAGCTTGTGACAGCCCACGGCAAGGACGTACTCGTTATTGGAGGAGGCGACACGGGCAGCGACTGCATAGGGACGGCTCACCGACAGGGTGCCAAGAGCGTAACACAGATAGAGATTATGCCCAAACCGCCAATAGGTCCCGACGACCCAAAGAATCCGTGGCCGAACTGGCCGCGCACACTCAAGACTACTTCCTCTCACGAGGAGGGATGCGTAAGAAGATGGAACATCAACTCACTCGAATTCCTCGGAAAGGACGGCAAACTTACGGGAGTTAAAGTGCAGGAAATTACGTGGGAGCCCAACCCGGAAGGCGGCCGGCCCATCATGAAACCAGCAAAAGATCCAGAGGTCATCAAGGCCGACATGGTGTTGTTAGCTATGGGATTCCTCAAGCCCACACAGCCCGAGTTTGCTGACAATGTGGTGGTGGCAGGTGATGCGGCCAACGGTGCCACACTTGTAGTAAGGGCTATGCAGAGTGGAAAGGAAGCCGCTGAGACCATTGGCAGAATGTTTGCAGAAGAACAGCCATAACCCGCAACAACATGGTCGGACTGATGAAATAAGGGCGTTCTCTATAAAGGAGAACGCCCTTATTCTTTGCTATTCACTTCGATGAATCCCCCGGCTCTTCAGCCGGCCAATGGAAAGTCTAACCTCCAAAGAAGCTTCTTAGCCCTGATGAATGTCCTTCACAGCTCGGCCACTGGGCTCATTGACATTGCGGAACGAGGCGTCCCAGGCCAGTGCCTCAGCCGTTGAGCAAGCTACACTGGGCACACTGGGCACGCTGCGTGCAGCACTCTCGCTGGGGAAATGCTTCTCAAAAATACTGCGGTAGAAATATTCCTCTTTATTACGTGGCGGATTGATGGGGAAGCGGTCGGCAGCATGCATCATCTCCTCATCACTGACGGCTTCAGAGGTCATCTGCTTGAGCGTGTCAATCCAGCTGTAGCCCACTCCGTCACTGAACTGTTCCTTCTGTCTCCATGCCACTGCTTCCGGTAGCATATCGGAGAAGGCATCTCTGACAATCTTCTTCTCTATCTCCTTTCCCGGACACATCTTATAGGCGGGATTGAGACTCATAGCTACATCGAGGAATTCTTTATCGAGGAAGGGTACGCGGCCTTCCACGCCCCAGGCTGCCAAGCTCTTGTTGGCACGGAGGCAGTCATAGAGGTGCAGCTTGCCTATCTTGCGGACAGTCTCTTTATGGAACTCCTCAGCATTGGGTGCCTTATGGAAATAGAGGTAGCCGCCGAAAATCTCGTCGGCGCCTTCGCCCGACAGCACCATTTTGATGCCCATCGACTTGATGACCCGGGCCAGAAGATACATAGGTGTCGAGGCACGGACCGTAGTGACATCGTAGGTCTCGATAAAATAGATGACGTCACTCAATGCGTCGAGTCCTTCCTGGATGGTATAGTTGATTTCATGATGCACCGTCCCGATGTGATCAGCCACAAGCTTTGCCTTGGCTAAATCGGGAGCTCCCTTTAGGCCGACAGCGAAGGAATGAAGCTGTGGCCAATAGGCCCTCGAACGTCCGCCGTCTTCAATACGACGCTCTGAGTATTTCTCCGCAATGGCAGAGATGACCGAAGAGTCGAGTCCGCCTGAGAGCAGCACGCCATAGGGAACGTCACTCATGAGCTGCCGTTTCACAGAATCCTCAAGCGCCTTGCGCACTTCGAGTACACTGTCGTCGTAGGTCTGATGGGCAGCCTTCCCCTCCATCACCTTCTGGTAGGACGACCAGTCGCGCTCGTACCAACGCTTCAGTCCGGGCTGTCTGCTGAAATAATAATGTCCGGGCAAAAACGGCTCATAGCGGTCGCACTGTCCTTCAAGCGCCTTAAGTTCCGAGGCCACGTACACTTTTCCGTCGTTGCCGTAGCCTATATATAAAGGTATAACGCCGATAGGGTCACGCGCAATGAGAAAGCAGTCGGAGGCTTCGTCGT
Source organism: uncultured Prevotella sp. (assembly GCA_900314365.1). GTDB lineage: Bacteria > Bacteroidota > Bacteroidia > Bacteroidales > Bacteroidaceae > Prevotella. Next base: position 7,925 of record OMVH01000217.1, read on the forward strand.
AGAGAGCAAAAGCAAAAATGCCACTCAGTCTCTCCATCATCTGCACGATAGCCCCGTGCACGTCGCTATGGTCCAAGGCCGGCAAAACATATTTCCTGTAGAGAGCGAGAATCACCTCACAGTCGGAACCCGTTTGAAATTCATAGTCGCTAAAACTGTTGCGTAGGTCCCGATGGTTGTAAATCTCACCATTCACCGCCAACACCTGACGACGGTCAGGGGAGAAAAGCGGCTGTCGACCGGATTCCGGATCGACAATACTCAGTCTCTCGTGCGCAAGGATGGCCGACCCGCCACAATAGATTCCACTCCAGTCAGGCCCGCGATGACGTATTCTGCGGCTCATCTCCAATGCCTTCTGACGCAGCGAAGGCGTCTGCTCTTTTATATTGAACACTCCTACAATTCCACACATAAGCAGTAAATTAAGGGTTTATACTTTACATTACGACAGTTCAAGACTGCAAATATAGTACATTTTGTCGAAAATATCGAGATTAGATTACCAAAATGTTTTCATATTATTAGCGTTGTCAAAATATTGCAAGTAAAGCAAAGCAAAAGCATAACAGATTAAAACGTTATTCTCTCAATTACTTTCAAACAGTAAATTAATCAAAAAAGAAGGCACTTAATTCCTCCTTTTGTTGGTTGGTTTGTGCGATTGTTATAACTTTGCATTCAAAGTTCAGTATTTTAGGTAACGCAATAAAAGAATAGTAGTAAAAATGTCTTCCAAGATACATTTTGTTAAGATGGACGGTGCAGGGAACGATTATATCTATGTAGAGACGCTGCACCGCAATCTTGCCAATCCCTCAACGGCAGCACGCAAATGGAGCGCCTATCACACAGGCATAGGCAGCGACGGGCTTGTACTCATAGGAAAGCCTTCAATACTTAGCGGAGCCGACTTTTCAATGAGAATCTTCAACGCCGACGGATCGGAGGCCATGATGTGCGGAAACGCGAGCCGTTGCGTGGGCAAATACCTCTATGAAAGAGGCCTCACCAAGAAGGACCATATCAAGCTTGAGACACTCTCCGGCGTAAAGGTGCTGGCCCTGAAACTCTCTGACAGCTTGAATTCGCGCGGTGTGAGGACCGTTGACAACGTCACCGTCGACATGCTCGAACCACGTTTCGAAACCGAAGGACAGTTCACAGGAAACGACCCAGATTTAACAGCCGTGGCAGGACTCTCCGACAGTAGTGCAAGCGTACTGGCCTCGAAATTTGTCAGCATGGGTAATCCGCACTACGTAATATTCGTCGACGACATCAAGAAGGTTGACATCAGCAAAGCAGGAAGTACCCTTGAGCACGCTCCCTCGTTTCCATCAAGATGCAACATTGAGTTTGCGCAAGTCAGAGACAACGGATGCATCCGGACAAGAGTGTGGGAGCGCGGAAGCGGCATCACCCAGGCGTGCGGCACAGGAGCCTGCGCCACTGCGGTGGCAGCCGCTTTTTTTGGCTTCGCTCCGAAAAGGAGTCAGGTCGTCATGGACGGCGGCACACTGGAAGTGGAATGGCGTGACGACAACCACGTCTACCTTTCAGGACCGGCACAATTCGACTTTGAAGGCGACATCGACTACGACTGTTGAAACGAACATAAAACAACAAAATAATGGCACTTGTAAACGAACACTTTCTCAAGCTATCAGACAATTATCTCTTTGACGACATAGCCAAGCGCGTCAACGCCTTCAAGGTGTCACACCCAAAGGAGCGCGTCATCAGCCTCGGCATCGGCGATGTCACCCAACCTCTCTGTCCTGCCGTCATCGAAGCCATGCACAAAGCTGTCGAGGAGATGGCTGTCAAGGCCACCTTCAGAGGCTACGGCCCTGAGCGAGGCTACGACTTCCTGAGGGAGGCCATAGTGAAGAACGACTATCTTCCACGGGGCATTCATCTCGATCCGAACGAGATTTTCGTCAGCGACGGCGCGAAGAGCGACACAGGTAACATACAAGAACTGCTGCGCTGGGACAACAGTGTCGGCGTCACCGATCCCATCTATCCCGTCTACATCGACTCCAACGCCATGATAGGGCGCACGGGAGTAATGGAGAACGGACGCTGGAGCAACGTCACCTACTTCCCTTGCACCGCAGAGAACGGTTTCATACCTCAGCTCCCCGACCACCGCGTGGACATGATATATCTCTGTTATCCCAACAACCCGACAGGTACCGTCCTCACCAAGGACGAGCTGCGCAAATGGGTGAACTACGCCATAAAGAACGACTCCATCATCTTCTATGACGCTGCCTACGAAGCCTACATCCACGACGACAGCATCCCCCACTCCATCTACGAGATACGCGGAGCACGCAAGGTGGCCATAGAGTTTCGCAGCTATTCCAAGACGGCCGGCTTCACAGGTGTGCGCTGTGGTTACACGGTGGTACCCAAGGAGGTCACTGCCGCCACCCTTGACGGCAAGACGCGTGTGAGCCTCAACCAACTATGGAACCGCAGACAATGCACAAAGTTCAACGGCACAAGCTACATCAGCCAGCGTGCCGCAGAGGCCATCTACACGCCGGAGGGACAGGAGCAGATACACAAGACCATCGAATATTACATGGGCAACGCAAAATTCATGCGCGAGGTACTCACAAAGCTTGGCTTCAAGGTCTTCGGCGGTGTCAACGCTCCCTATCTTTGGGTGAAGACTCCTGAGGGCGTGGAGAGCTGGAAGTTCTTTGAGCAACTGCTCTACGGGGCCTCCGTGGTGTGCACTCCCGGCGTAGGCTTCGGTCCGAGCGGGGAAGGATACGTCAGGCTCACCTCATTCGGTGACAGCGACGACTGCCACGAGGCCATGCAGCGCATAGCCAAATGGACGCATGCATGAGGACAATGTTTTCCCAATGACAAGAGATACGAAAACAAGGTGTACTACTTTAATAATAAAAACAAACGATTATGGCAAATTTGAGATTTGAAGCAGTAGCAGAGGCCTCACGGAGAAAGCCGCTCGAAGTGGCAGCTCCGAAGGAGAGGCCCTCTGAGTATTTCGGCAAGTACGTTTTCAATCGAGAGAAAATGTACAAGTACCTTCCGGCCGACGTATTCGCAAAACTCACCGACGTGATTGACAACGGCTCACCCCTCGACCGCAGCATTGCCGACGCTGTTGCCGCCGGCATGAAGAGATGGGCCACAGAGAACGGCGTCACTCACTACACGCACTGGTTCCAGCCTCTTACGGGCAGCACAGCCGAGAAGCACGACTCCTTCATCGAGCACGACGGCAAGGGCGGGATGATAGAGGAGTTCTCGGGCAAGCTGCTTGTACAGCAGGAGCCCGACGCATCAAGCTTCCCCTCAGGTGGCATCCGTTCCACATTCGAAGCCCGCGGCTACTCAGCCTGGGACCCCACGTCGCCTGTGTTCATCATCGACGACACCCTCTGCATCCCTACCATCTTCATCTCGTACACCGGTGAGGCACTCGACTACAAGGCTCCTCTGCTGCGGGCCCTGCACGCCGTTAACGTGGCAGCAACCGAGGTTTGTCATTATTTCTATCCCGACGTTAAGAAGGTGGTCAGCAACCTTGGATGGGAGCAAGAGTACTTCCTCGTCGACGAAGACCTCTATGCAGCCCGCCCCGACCTCGTGCTCACCGGCCGCACCCTTATGGGACACAGCTCGGCCAAAGACCAGCAGATGGACGACCACTACTTTGGCACCATCCCCGAGCGCGTGCAGGCCTTCATGAAAGACCTTGAGGTGCAGGCTCTCGAACTCGGCATCCCCTGCAAGACACGTCACAACGAGGTGGCTCCCAACCAGTTTGAGTGCGCTCCTATCTTCGAGGAGACCAATCTGGCAGTGGACCATAACATGATGCTGATGAGTCTGATGAAGAAGGTAGCCCGCAAGCATGGCTTCCAGGTGCTGCTCCACGAAAAGCCCTTCGACGGCATCAACGGTTCGGGCAAGCACAACAACTGGAGCCTTTCCACCGACACAGGCATACTGCTCCACGGCCCCGGAAAGACTGCTGAAGACAACCTGCGCTTCGTGGTATTCATCGTGGAGACACTCATGGGTGTCTACAAGCACAACGGTCTGCTCAAAGCATCCATCATGAGTGCCACCAACGCTCACCGTCTGGGTGCCAACGAAGCACCTCCAGCCATCATCTCTTCGTTCCTCGGCAAACAGGTGTCCGACCTGCTTGAGCACATCGTGAAGGCCGACAAGAAGGACCTGTTCAACATTCAGGGCAAGCAGGGCGTAACCATCGACATCCCGGAGATTCCCGACATCATGCGCGACAACACCGACCGGAACCGCACTTCTCCTTTTGCCTTCACGGGCAACCGATTCGAGTTCCGTGCCGTAGGTTCTGAGGCCAACTGCGCCAGCGCCATGATAGTGCTCAACACTGCTGTGGCTGAGGCCCTCACGAATTTCAAGAAACGTGTCGACGCCCTCATTGAAAAGGGCGAGGACAAACTGGCTGCCATCATTGATGTCGTGCGCGACGACATCAGGACTTCAGCTCCCATACACTTCGACGGAAACGGCTACAGCGACGAATGGGTGGCCGAGGCTCAGCGCAGAGGACTGGACTGCGAGAAGTCGTGTCCCGTCATCTTCGACCGCTATCTCGACGACGACAGCGTGAAGATGTTTGAGGACATGAACGTCATGAAGCGTAATGAGCTGGAGGCTCGCAACGAGGTGAAATGGGATACCTACACCAAGAAAATCCAAATTGAGGCCCGTGTCATGGGCGACCTTTCAATGAATCACATCATCCCTGTGGCCACTCTCTATCAGAGCCAGCTCGCCGAGAACGTGGAGAACATGTACGCCATCTTCGGCAAGGACGAGGCCGACAAGCTGACTGCACGCAACAAAAAGCTTATCAAGGAGATCGCTGAGCGCACACAGGTGATTGAGACCGGCGTGGAAGAACTCGTCAACGCACGTAAGGTGGCCAACAAGATAGAGGATGCACGTACCAAGGCCGTGGCCTACCACGACACCGTGGAGCCTAAGATGGGGCCCATCCGCTATCAGATAGACAAACTGGAACTCACAGTGAGCGACGAACTTTGGACGTTACCCAAGTACCGCGAGCTCCTGTTCATAAGATAACGAGAATACACTGCGCTCAGAGGAACGCACTATTTCTTTTATTGGTTGTTTAATTTAATCATGGTTTGAAGGGGGAGGGCCGAGAGGCTGCGCCCCCTTTTTCTATGAGCTGCACGTCATGCACGAAAGTAGGTCAGAAAGCCTTCACCTCCCGACCTACTTATTTCCCCTTATTCGGCTGACTTCACCTAACAGAGCCATGCAACAAGCCTACTATTTACTTAGTTTCCTCTATGGGCTCTCTGCGCAGCCGGATGCGTTGACCACGCAGGAGGCTCGGTGGATAAGCTTGAGCTTTATGTTTCACTTGCGAGGTCCTCAGGAATTTACCGGAAGGCATGACGCGATACTCACTGTCGATGCGGCGCCCATAAAGATTGGGGTGTGGGACCACATCGAACGAGTCTTCCACCTGCTCTGCCACAATGGTGTCCTTTCCAAAGTCAAACGACTGCACACTGAACGAGTCACCGCCGTGGAACTGCGTCTCTATGAACGACACTCTGCTGTACGGGTTGCTGGATATCCACCATCCCACAGGAAGTATGTCTATAGGGCGTCCGTCCATGTCGGTGCTCACAAGCCAGAAACGCTTCTGTTTGTCGTTCCACCAGCTTACCAGCAACAGCATGGTTCCCTTCGGAGCATAGCCGAACATGCTGTAGCCCATCCATTCCGGACTGAACTTTGGCCACAGGGCTTCATAGTCTAGTCCGCTGAAAGTGGCTTCAGGTATCTTCCCCTGCTCATAGTTCTCCTGAGAATAGAAGGTCGGGTCGAGATTGAAGGAGTCGGGCAGAAAACCATGACGGTTGTAATATTCGAAAGCCTTCTTGAGGTCTGCATTGCGGATGTCGCCAGCCTTGAGCAGTCTTGTGGCTTCCTCTTCATGGCCATCGGCTATTCTTCTGCTTTCACCAAGATCGGTAGGGCCATACAGTCGCGGGCGATAGATGACTTTGTCCTCAAGGTGGAACTTTCCGTCCTCCTGCAGCACATACTTAGCGTCAATGCGTCGCCCTTTCTGTTTTCCTCCTTCATTTATTATAGGATAACCAGCGGTTTTGGTCTCTAATCCCCCAGGGCCGAAGTCTATCTGCTGCACGCCCACCGTTCCGTCGCTGCCCAAATGGCTGTCGATGAAGCGTACGGTGTAGGAGTTAAAGAGTATGGGCAGATAGTCGATAAGCCTGCCTTCGAAATCTATGGTTGCCA
>OMVH01000215.1 GCA_900314365.1 uncultured Prevotella sp.
TGAAGGACTTCAATACCTACAATTTTGTGCAAAAATAGCGATTTTCTTCGGATTATCCTCGACTTTTGGCTAAGAAATTCTTTTCTCCCTCACTATCCAATCTTTTGCCTGATAGCTCGGAATACGTAAAAATGGGCAAGGGGGATAATGTTACAAGGTAAAAAAGTGAGCAAATCTCTTTGGACTTTAAATATTAAACTCTATATTTGCAATAAATTTGATGACTAATCAGTCCTATATATGTAACCCAAAACTGAAAATTCTATGAACAATAACGAGGAAATCACTGCATTAACAAAGTGTGACAACACCATATTGGCCGATGAGATTGTTACAAAGTTAGCGGAAGAAGGCATCACCGCATCGCTTCATGACGAGCTTAATGATCCTGCGTATGGGGCTTACGGGGCCAATCCTGGTATTGAGGTGAGTGTCTTCAAGAAAGACTTAGAACGAAGCCAGCGCATCCTCAAAGCTATTAATGCGTCACGTTCGGAACAGTTGCCTTGGTGTCCTAAGTGTGGTAGCGAAAAGGTCATAGCCTTAAGCAAGACCAAGAGCAAACGGTCAAAAGCCTTTGTTCTTATCGGTTCTTTCTTGATTATTCTCGGATGTGCCGGCTTATGGCTCCCCATTTTTGTGGAAGCACTGGCATCTGTGAGGACATACGGTCTCTTCATTTCTCCTTTCGTAATATTGGGAGGCGTATTGATGGTCTTACCCAAGCAAGAACGCCAATACTATCAATGTAGTGTTTGTGGTAACAAATTTAGTAACTGAGTCCACTTGAAAAAGTCATTTTTACAAAAAACAACCTCTGGTTATCAATCAGTTACAAAGCCTCAAATCGTGATTTAGGACTATTTCAAGAGAACTCATAACTCCACTTTCGGAAGTAAATTATCCCTTGAAAGGGGCAAACATTGTGTCTGTCCGCGAGCAGATGAATCAACCTCGAGGCTGGAAGTTAGCTACGCTCTCGTGCATCTTCGAAGCACGAGAGCGAGAAGGGGGAAGAAGTGTGCAGCCCCCAGGCTCGCTTCGCTCGGCTGGGGTTACGTGCATCTCTTCGAGATGCTCACGACCTCCGAGGCCGTCGCTTCCTGCCTTATATGTCGTTATTCAACTTCTTCGACTATTGTTATAGTTGTCATATACTGTAACAACGTCCATCAATCTCCTTCTATACTAATAAGCTGAAAGCCTCTTTTTACCGCATTTACTTTTGATAGTCCGATAATTTTAGGTTCTTGGTGGAAGGAGCAAGCATTTAAGCGCATAGGATGTTCATCGGCTATCCGCCTTCCTTCTGTGTTGGAATCACTTAGTTGTCAGCAGCACTTTCCGTCTCAAATGCGAACCTCATCCTGAGCCTATATATAGGAATAGGAACGCCAAACGGGTGTGTTTTCATGAACCTGCGATAGATTGTGAATGAAATACGGTGTTGAGCAGTTGTCGACAAGCTGTTTGCAGGTCGGTTGTCATATTGGCTTTGTCAGTACTGCTTGGACTAGTACTGCAGTACTGTCGCGTGTTACTGCAGTACTGGTACTACTATTACTGCAGTATTGTCAATGAGTACTCAGTCTGAACACCCAAAAAGTGAGAGTCTTCAGTAAGGAAAATTGCCCTCCACCGCTATTATAATATAAATAAGAATTAAAAAGCAGGCAACCGCGGCAAAACTCTCAACTTTTTATTAACTTTGCAGAAGAAAGACACTGCAAGATGTGTCTGTAAAAAATCATAGCAGCATGACCCTTAGCAAGGCGAAAATCAAGTACATCCGCTCCCTGGAGCAAAAGAAAGTCCGCAACGCCGACCATGTGTTCGTGGCCGAGGGCCCCAAGGTGGTGGGCGATTTGCTGCAGACCTTCGAGCCTCTGCTGACAGCCGCTACGACGGAGTGGCTCGAGAGCCATCCCTCCACGGGCGGTGAACGCTTCGAGGTGAGCGCGGAAGAGCTCCGCAAGGCCAGTCTGCTGCTCCATCCGCAAGAGGTGATTGCCGTGATGAGGATGCCCGGAGACTGCGTGCCCCCGATTGAAAGAGGGAAGCTCGTGCTGGCCCTCGACGACATCCAGGACCCCGGCAACCTGGGAACCATCATCAGGATTGCCGACTGGTTCGGCATCACCGACATCTACTGCAGCGCGCACACGGCCGACGCCTGGAGCCCCAAGGTGGTGCAGGCAGCAATGGGAAGCCACGCCCGCGTTGCCGTCCACTACGCCGACCTCCCCCAATTGCTGGCAGAGCGCCCCGAAGGCCTCCCCGTCTGGGGCACATTACTCGACGGCCGCAATATCTACAACGAGCCCCTGGGAACAGAGGGCATCATCGTGATGGGAAACGAGGGCAACGGACTCTCACCGGCCATCCGGCAGACAGTCACCCACCCGCTGTTCATCCCCAACTATCCCGCAGGGCGGCCGACAGCCGACAGCCTCAACGTCGCCGTCGCCACGGCCATCACCTGCGCTGAATTCAGAAGAAGAGAACTATGAACAAAGACAAACTCTACAAGAACCGGAGCATCTCGGCCTGCCTGAAGGCAGCCTACGACCTCTGGAGCACCAACATCCCCACCCTTCTGCGACGGCTGTGGAAACCCCTGCTGGCTCTGTCGCTCTGCTTTGCCGCAACGACATTGGCCGTCTATTGGGATTACAAGGCCTTCGTGACAGGACAGTCGTGGCAAGTCCCCGCCGCGGGAGCCCTCGTCTGCCTGCTGCTCACCCTTGCCGCCTGGGCCTGGTATCAGGGAGGCATCATGGCCCTCGCCACACCGTACAGCCTGAAGCACTGTCTGAAACGCAGCGCAGCCTCCGTGGCCTTCATGACGGGCTATGCCATTCTCACCCTGCTGCTCATCACAGCGGTCTCCGTGGCCTTCTTCCTGCTTAGCTACAAGAAGCTGACGCCCGAAGTGGAGGCCGGCTGGAACGTGACGCTCGAAGCCCTCGTCCTGGCTCTGTCGCTCGTGCTCGCACTGCCCTTCACCTTCAGCACGATGAACTACTTCAACCGGCAGTACAGCCATTTCGGCAACGGCTTTCTGAAAGCCTGGGTGAAGGGGCTGCGCCACTGGGGGAGGCTCTTCAGCGCCGTCTTCTTCTCCGGACTGATATTCCTCATCCTGGCCTTCGTCATCAGCATGCCCCTCTGCGTGATAGCCCAGGCAGGCTTCCTCTCAGCCAACGGAATGGCCGGAGGCGACGCTCCCGGTCTGCCCGGGAGCTTTCCCGCGCTGCTCTTCCTCACGGCCTTCGTGGTGAGCGCCATTCTGGCAGTAGCCTTCGTATGGAACGTCTTCACGCTCCACTACGCCTTCGGCAGCATCGTAACCATCGACCGCGAGAAGAGGGCACTGAAGAGAGCGAAAGTTTAAGCCACGGCTTCTCACACAACAAGACACATGATACGCTATCTTTTCATCGACCGCGACGGTACGCTCATCGAGGAGCCGGAGGACGAGCAGATTGACTCCTTCGGGAAACTGCGGTTCGTCAAGGGAGCCATAGGCGCCCTCTCCTTCCTGAGCCGCCACACCGACTACCGATTCGTCATGGTGAGCAATCAGGATGGACTCGGCACGCCGTCGTTCCCCGAAGACACCTTCTGGCCCGTACACAACTTCGTCATCAGCACCCTGGAGGGCGAGGGCATCCACTTCGACGACCAGCTCATCGACCGCCACCTGCCTTCCGACCACTCACCCATGCGAAAGCCCGGAACGGGCATGCTGCGCTCCTATCTCAGCAATCCCGGCATCGACATCGCCGGAAGCTACGTCATCGGCGACAGAGAGACCGACCGCCAGCTCGCTGCCAACATGGGCTGCAAGGCGCTCATCCTCGGCGACGAAGGCCTCGACTGGGAGCAGGTGGCCGCAAAGGTCTTTGCCGGTGACCGCACGGCAGAGAAGCACAGGGTAACCAAGGAAACCGACGTCTACGTGAAAGTGAATGTCGACGGCTCGGGAAAATGCGACATCAGCACCGGGCTGGGCTTCTTCGACCACATGCTCGAACAAATAGGACGCCACGGAATGATGGACCTCACCATCCACACGAAGGGCGACCTGCAAGTGGATGAGCACCACACCATCGAGGACACGGCACTCACGCTCGGAGCCTGTCTCAAGGAAGCTCTCGGCGACAAGCGCGGCATCACCCGCTACGGATTCTGTCTGCCCATGGACGACAGTCTCTGCCAGGTGGCACTCGACTTCGGCGGACGCCCCTGGCTGGTGTGGAACGCTGAGTTCAAGCGCGAGAAGATAGGCGAAATGCCCACGGAGATGTTCTTCCACTTCTTCAAGAGCCTGAGCGACGCGGCGCTGATGAACCTCAACATCCGGGCCGAAGGCACCAACGAGCACCACAAGATTGAAGGCATCTTCAAGGCACTGGCCCGGGCGCTGCGCATGGCCGTCAGGCGCGACCCCGAGCACTTCTTCCTGCCCTCGACCAAAGGGGCACTCTGACATAACAGCTCACAAAACAACACAAACCTATGAGAAAACTATTACTACTGCTGCTTGGCGCCCTCGTCTGTCTGGCGCCAGCCTGCGCAGCCAAACCCTACGGCTACCTCTACTGCCACATGAGCGACCGCGGTGAATGGACCACCTTCGCACTGAGCCGCGACGGACTGCAATGGCACGACCTCAACAGAGGCAACGAAGTCTACGACACCTACGCCCTCTCGCGTATCGAGGGAGGCGCGCGCGACGCTTTCATAGCACGCGACGGCAGCGGAAAAGGCTTCGTCATGGTGACCACCGACATGTGCGTGGCCAGCAGCCACAAGTGGGACAACTACGGCATCGACCTGCTCACATCTCCCGACCTCATCCACTGGAAATCAGTCACCTTCGACTTCCGCAAAGGCCCGTCCATCTTTGCCGATCCCCATGCCAAAGGCTTCTACAACGACTACTCCGCTATCCACCGCGTGTGGGCACCGCAGGTGATATGGGTACCCAGTCACCGATGGAGCGACGGCACGCGCGGAGCCTACTTCGTCTACTACTCCATGCTGAATAGCAAGGAGGACAAATACGACCGCCTCTTCTACTCCTGGGCCGACCGTTCCTTCACGCGGCTCACCCAGCCGCAGCTGCTCATCGACTGGGGCTACGCCACCATCGACGCCGACATCAACTACGTGGAGGCAGACAAGCGCTGGCACATGCTGGTAAAGAAAGAGGGCGGGCACCCCGGTATCTTCACCACCACCTCAGAGGAGCTCACAGGTCCCTGGCCCAAACCCGACGACACGGACTACATTAATTTTGAAGGCAAAAAGCTCTGCGAGGGTCCGTCGGCATTCCGCATCGCCGGTGAAGACGGATGGCGCGTGGCCTACGTGGAATACAGCTCCAATCCTCACCGCTACCGCATCTGCAAGGCCGACCCCACGCTGTCACACTTCAGCGACCCCGAGGACATCCGGGGAGTCGAAGCCCCGCAGCACGGCTCCTTCCTCGCACTCAACAAAAAGGAGTACCAAAGACTGGAAAACTACTGGGCACAGCGCTCCGCAGAAACCAGTCAGGGCTGCATCCGCCCGGGGGCCCAATGGCTCGACACCGACGGAAAGCCCGTCAACGCCCATGGAGGCGGACTGCTTTCTCATAACGGACAATGGTACTGGTTCGGAGAATTCAAGGAAAGCGACTCTAACAGTGCCCACGTTGGCATCAGCTGCTACAAGAGCAACGACCTGGTGAACTGGGAGAACTGCGGCATTGCGCTCAGGACATCCAAAGAAAAGGGCAGCGAGATAGAGCAAGGCTGCATCATGGAAAGGCCGAAGGTCGTCTACAATCCGCGCACCCGCAAGTTCGTCATGTGGTTCCATCTGGAACTGAAAGGCCACGGCTACGACGCAGCCCGCTCGGGAGTGGCCGTGAGCGACCGCCCGGAGGGACCCTACACCTTCCTGCGCTCCGACAGGGTAAACGCATGGTGCTGGCCCGAAGGATTCAGCGAGGAGGACAAGGACTCGGCCCGGAAAGCCTCGTTGAGCGGACGCAAGGCGTGGAGCCGGGAATGGATGGAAGCCGTCAGAAAGGGGGCGGTGCTGAGCCGTGACTACCGAACCGGACAGATGGCACGCGACATGACTCTCTTCGTCGACGACGACGGAAAGGCCTACCACATCTATTCATCGGAAGACAACCTGACCCTTCAGATTGCAGAGCTCAACAGCGACTTCACGGCTCACACGGGGCGGTTCTGCCGTGTGGCACCCTGCGGCCAGAACGAGGCCCCGGCCCTGTTCAAGCACGACGGGAAATACTGGCTTATCACCTCGGGCTGCACCGGATGGGCACCCAACAAAGCCCGCATGTTCTCTGCCGACAGTCTCTTCGGTCAGTGGAAACAATGGCCTTCACCCTGTCAGGGTCCCGATGCCGACATCACCTTTGGCGGACAAAGCACCTACGTGCAGCCTCTGCCCGACGGACGCTACCTCTTCATGGCCGATATCTGGCGCCCCAAGCACCCTATTGACGGGCGTTACGTGTGGCTCCCCATCGACTTTACAGCCGGCGGAACACCCGTAATAAAATGGAGGGAAAAGTGGAACATCACTTCCACCGCTTCTGACTTCGTCAATGCGTCACCCCAAAATTATTACGGAAGCATCACAAGTAAGTAATGAGGGGTAGTAAGGCATATTCTATTCTGACAAAAACCTGCAAAACACTTTGCGTCAGCGCCAAGGGCTTTGGCCCCTTGTAATTGTAGAGTTGAGGGCTTATGAGAGGCCGTGCCTCTCACCGCCCTCAACTCTCCAATGGCAGATCCTCCTGGGTCGGATCTTGGCGCTGACACAAAGAAAAACCAGTAAAACCCTGCCCACCCATTTTCAGAAACTAAACTCTGCTTACACAGCAAATTTGATACAACATAATTATCACGATAACATAATAATTCTATCTATACTCAGCTTCTTTTAATGTAAAGAACTAAAACTATATGTCATGGAATTGCAAATTAACAAAGAACCCATTGAGCAGGGGCTTCTGATGAAGCTTAAGCATTACGTTTATCCTATATTGGGATGCTGCCAGGAGTTTCATAGAGAGTTGGGGGCGTGGCATAATGAA
>OMVH01000212.1 GCA_900314365.1 uncultured Prevotella sp.
CGGCTAAAATGCTGAGGAAGTGCTGCATGAGCCACTGGCGCTGTTCTCCATAGACAGGGCGCGGCATCTCGCCTTCTACTGATGCGCGCAACACCACGCATGACTCTAACAGCAGAGCTTTCACTAATGTGGCGGTATAGACCGACTCTAACTGTATTTCCATGCCCTTTGCTCTCGTCTCGAAAGCTTTATTGAGAGCCATGACATTGTCGCGCATCTGAGGAGTCATACTGAGAATGGCTATTTTCCTCATCACCATTATCTGACTCCACATGGAGGCATATTGGCAGAGCAGTTCCTGCGTCTTTCGTGTACTGATAATCAAAGTACGGCAGACGCAATGGTTCGAGCGGAGGGAATTGTTGGTCATGAAGTGCGGACCAGTGATGATAATCGAGTTGCTGATGTTTGCCGAGTTGCCCTCCCGCTCCTGCGTCACGCTGCCTTCGTAGACAATGGTAATAGTTGTGAAGTCAAAGGTGAACAGATTGCCGAAACTGCGGGCTATCCTTGACGATATCTTGTCGATAGTCCTTTCGTCGAAATCCATGACGATAATTCCGTCGTCTGCATAGTTGAACTTCAATCCTAACTTCTTGAACTCGTCAAATGTCAGTTCTTTTATTTCGCCGTATTTCATACCTTCATCTCTTAGATTGTATTTCAAATCAATGCAAAGGTATAACATTTTCTTATTGAATCAAAGTTGCATCTTTGTGTTTTGTAACTGAAGTTGTTGTGTAATTCCTTATTTCGCATCATCTTTAAGTTTTTTTAGGGCTCTTGCCGTATGGTTAGGCTCAAAAATAGTACACTTTAATTCTTTTGTGTTAACTTTATGCCTGCTTTTTCCCTCTTTCTTGCGGGGGATACCCTATTTGCTTGGATGACATTTATGCCCTTTTTCTTTCCCTTTAAGTAATCGGACAATACGGATGGTAAACTGTCAATAAGGGGGTGGTCTTGTTGTTGTTTGGACCGTGCATCTTGTCTGCGTACCTATGATCAGGAGCTCACGGAATAATAATACGTCATCTTCATTCTTGTCCTTCAACAGTCTGCCCTCATTTTCTTAGGCCCGCTACCTTGACTGTTTGCCTGGCTAACGTGATGGCTTGTTGTAGAGCGTGTGTGAACAAAAAGAAAACTATTATTTGCGTTCGTGTGGCATATTGAAACTATTTTACTACCTTTGCAATTGTATTGTATATGTATGGCCGCTTTGTGCGTCATTGTGCTTGAGCCGTTGCTGGCTTTCTTACAGGATGTGACAACCCTCCTTAGCGACAAAACAAGAAACGTAGTAATAATGTTGATCGAGTCATTAGGAAGCTTTTTTCAGCAGTTGAGCAATTTCATCTGGGGATTCCCCATGATAGTGATGCTCCTCGGAACTCATCTTTTCCTCACGGTGCGGCTTCGTTTTCCGCAACGTAAGATATTCACCGCCATTCGTTTGTCGGTCAGTCGTGACAAGGATGCAAACGGCGATGTGTCCCAGTTCGGTGCATTGGCCACGGCCCTTGCGGCAACCATTGGTACGGGCAACATTATAGGCGTGGCTACGGCCATATCGCTTGGTGGTCCCGGAGCTGTATTGTGGTGCTGGCTCACCGGTGTTTTCGGCATTGCCACGAAGTACAGTGAGGGACTGTTGGCCATCAAGTATCGTCAGCATATGCCCGACGGTCACATGCTTGGCGGTCCCATGTATGCTTTGGAGAAAGGGTTGGGGTGGAAGTGGCTGGCCGTACTCTTTGCAGTGTTCACGGCCTGTGCGTCTTTTGGCATAGGCAACACTGTTCAAGCCAATGCCATCGCCACACTGGCCCATGAGACCTATGGTATAGCGCCTACACTGACCGGAATCATCCTTACCCTCCTTGTGGGGGCGGTGCTTCTCGGGGGCGTGAAGAGCATTGCGAGGGTGTGTGGCATGCTGGTGCCTTTCATGGCAGTGTTCTATGCCTTAGGCTGTGTGTACATCCTCATTTGCAACGGTGCTTATGTATGGTCGGCTCTGAAACTTATCTGTGCGTCGGCCTTCACGCCTCAAGCGGCTGGTGGAGGCTTTGCCGGCACCACTGTGATGATGGCCGCACGATTCGGCATCGCCCGTGGATTGTTCTCTAATGAATCCGGGTTAGGGTCGGCTCCCATTGTAGCTGCTGCCGCACAGACGCGCAATCCCGTTCGTCAGGCTCTGGTTTCGTCGACGGGTACGTTTTGGGATACTGTTGTCATCTGCGCGCTCACCGGTCTGGTCATCGTGAGCAGCATTATCGCCTATCCCGACATCTCCTGGCACGACGGTGCGGGACTCACGAAGGCTGCATTCAGTAAGATACCCTATGTGGGCAAACCTCTGCTTTCGTTCGGTCTGCTTACTTTCGCCTTCAGCACCATTTTGGGTTGGAGCTACTATGGAGAGCGAGCCATCGAGTACCTCAAAGGCAGGCGCTGGATGCTTGCTTACAGGGTGATCTACATCGTGGCTGTTTTCGTGGGCAGCATCACGGGCCTGGAGCTTGTGTGGAATATTTCCGACTGCATGAATGCCTTTATGGCCATTCCCAACCTTGTCTCTCTCTTGGGATTGAGTGGAGTGCTGGTACATGAGACGCGTAAATATCTCTGGCGGGGAAGGCTCGACAGCGAAGGCTAACTGTAGGGTTGGACGATTGGCAGGAAAGTGGCGGACGTTTACATTTGCTAAACTTGATTTAGCTGTTGACAGTGAGGGCAATCCCGTTATCGGTTAGCGTTATGAGACGCTTTCTGTAGAGTTCGCCGATAGCCTTCTTGAATGTTTTCTTGCTTACCTCGAACTCCCTTTTGATATCTTCAGCATTGCTCTTGTCACCAAAGGGGCACTGACCGCCGTGAGCTTTCAGATAGTCGAGAAGTTTAGTACTGAAGGCTTCGGTCTGTTGACGTCCTGTGGGCTGAAGGGTGACATCGACCTTGCCGTCGGTCCTTACGTTTGCGATGTAGCCCTTTACCCTGTCACCGGTGTGAAGTCCGCGGAATACTTGGTTTTCGTAGACGAGGCCGGGCAGTTTGTTGTTGATGATGACTTTAAAGCCAAGGTCTGTCTTCTGCCATACCAGCAAGTCTACTTCTTCGCCGTGTTTCAGTTGTGCGGTTTCTTCCTCATTCTCTTTCAGGAACCGGTCAATTTTAGCTGTGGCCACGATGCGGTAGCTGTCCTCATCTATATAGATGTAGACGATGTAGCCTCGTCCCACCTGCATACGCATCTTTTGTTCGTGGAAGGGGCAGAACACGTCTTTCATGAGTCCCCAGTTAAGGAAAGCGCCGTACTCGTTCACCCAAGAGCATTTCAAATAGGCGAAATCACCTACCTTGGCCAATGGCTTCTCCGTGGTGGCCACGAGACGTTCCTCTTGGTCGAGGTAGACAAAACAGTCGACGCTGTCGCCCACTTTGACACCTTTGGGCACATATTTCTTCGGCATGAGAATCTTGCCTTCGCGTCCACCGTCCAAGAAGATTCCGAACACTTCCTCACCACCGTAGGCGTGAGGGTCGGGACGGCGGGCCTCTTCTATCATCTTGAGCGAGTTGTAGTCGCCTAACTTGATGTCCTTGTTCATATTACGGTTGTTAAGTTGTCGTTGTCCTTCTTTTCCTCTCCTTCCAGTTGCCCGTCCTTCATGTGTATGGTTCTGTCAGTGAGCTTGGCCAGACTTTCGTCGTGGGTCACTATGACAAAGGTCTGTCCGAATTTGTCGCGCAGGTCAAAGAAGAGCTGATGGAGTTCCGCTTTGTTCTTGCTGTCAAGACTTCCTGAAGGTTCGTCAGCGAGTATAACGTCAGGATTGTTTACCAAAGCTCTTGCTACAGCCACACGTTGCTTCTCGCCGCCCGATAGTTCTGCGGGCTTATGTCCGGCTCTGTCTGCGAGTCCCATGAAGCCGAGCAGTTCCATAGCCCTCTTCGTAGCTTCCTCGCGGTTGGCACCAGCTATGAAGGCGGGAATCATGACGTTCTCCAAGGCCGTAAACTCTGGCAGAAGCTGATGGAATTGGAAAACGAAACCGATGTGTTGGTTGCGAAAGTCACTGAGTTTGCGTGAGGAGAGTTTTCCAACGTCGATGCCGTCGATGCAGACTGTGCCCTTGTCGGGCTTGTCGAGTGTGCCGATGATTTGCAGCAGTGTTGTCTTGCCGGCGCCGCTGGCTCCCACGATGCTCACGATTTCGCCCTTGTCAATGTGCAGGTCGATGCCTTTGAGTACCTGTAGGGAGCCGAATGATTTGGTTATTCCCTTAATGTCTATCATTGTTCTTATTGTCTAATTGTCGTTTCCTTTTTGCTTCCCTGAGCCTCTCTGCGCTACTGCGTGCCCGTAGCGGCAGGTTGTGCAGCCAGTCGCCAAGCGACTTGTAGAACGACTGCTCCTCTGTGTGCTGCGGCTGGGCGAAGGTCATGGTGTCCATGGCGTCGCCGTACTGGTCGGGGAAGATTATCATGAGATTCTTGCCGCTGAAGTACTTTGTTATTTCCTCGGGCAGCCGCTCCTGCGCGTCCTTGTAAGAGACAGTACCTTTGCGCGCTGTCACCACCACGAGCATATGGTCGCCTGCTATGTGTGAGGCCAGTCTGGGCAGACCGTTCCAGTGTTCCATCACGAGGTATTCGGCGCGCACGTCGTTGTGATTGTTCGTCAGGTATTCGTTGATGAGGGCGAGCGTGTCCTGGCGGGCGTAGAACTGTATTCTGCATTCCAGGTTGGCAGCCAGACGTGCCAATCTTTCAAGCCATCTGTAGAAACCGGGCTCGAACTGGGCGCGTGAGGGCACTGCCACGATGATGCGGCGGAGCGTATTCAAAGGCTGCATGAGACGGGCCATAATGATTTGTCGGTTCAGTCCGTTGAAGAGACTCTGATGGAATTCTCCCCAGAATTTGTTCGACACGTTGAAGTGCATGTGCATGCCTATGATAATCTCACTGGCCTGGAACTCCTTGAAGGCGTGCTTGATGCCATTGGCAATATTGGCCGCCACCCTCACCTGCGTGAGCATTTTCACGTCGGCTGCCGACGCGTAGCGTGTCACCTGTTCGAGCAGCCGTTGGCCACGTGCCTGGTTGGCCTGCATATGCTCGTCGTCGTAGACCACGTTGAGACCGATGAGAGCTTCACCGCGTCGGGGGTCGCGCATGAGCATGGCCAGATTCACCAGCCGGTCGGCGTATTCAGGGTACTTCACAGGGATGAGAATGCGCTCGGTGTTGGCTCCTTTCTCTTCTTCCATAGGCAGGTCGCGGTCGCGCAGCGTTATCTGCTGGGCAGCGTGCTCAGTGACCAGTGTGGAGATGATGCAGGTGAAGAGTATCATGATAACCACCCCGTTGAGCATGTCGCCGTCGACAAGATAGTGCCCCGGCGACACTTCCGTCTTCATGCCCACCATGGCCATGGCGATAGCACCGGCAGCGTGAGCAGAGGTGAGGCCGAACATCATGTTGCCCGACGACAGCGGGAGTCTGAAAGCCAGACCTGAGATGTAGGCTGCGAGAGCTTTGGCCAGGGTGCCTATTACGACGAGCCACACCACCACTGCAATGACACCTCCGCCGGCAGTGAGCAGTCTCAGGTCGATGAGCATACCCACACCGATGAGGAAATAGGGGATGAAGAGAGCATTACCGGTGAACTCAATGCGGTTCATCAGTGGCGAGACGGGCGGAATGTATCGGTTCAGGATGAGTCCTGCGAGGAAGGCCCCGAAGATGCCCTCCATGCCGATGGCCTCGCTGAGCGAAGCGCTCAGGAACATCATGGCGAGCACGAAGATGAACTGCATCACGGCATCGCTGTAGCGGCGCAGGAACCAGCGTGTCAGCTTGGGGATGAGCCAGATGGAGAGACCACAGTAGCCTATGAACTTCGTGACAAACAGCAGCCAGAACAGCCACCCGTTAGAGTCCCCGTAGTTCGACGTCACGGCAGCGAGCATCACGAGGGCGAGCAGCAGCGAAATCATGGTGGCACCCACGCTGAGCTGTACGCTGGGCTTGCGTTGCAGACCGTAGCGTCCCACGATAGGGTAGGCGATGAGCGTGTTCGACGACATGATGCAGCCTAACACGAGGGCCGCCATCATGGAATAGCGCAGAGCCACAATGCCCACGATGTAGGTCAGCGTGAAGGGAATGAGAAAGGTGAGCACACCGAAAAACAGCATGCGCTTCCGCCTTCGCCTGAAGCCCTCCATGTCCATCTCCAAAGCGGCGAGGAACATGATGTAGTAGAGTCCCACGCGGCCAAAGAGTTCGAAGGAGTTGTCGCGCACCAGAATGTCGAGCCCGTAGGGACCTAACAGAACTCCGGCCAGCACCATGCCGATGATGTGAGGTATGCGCAGCTTGCCCATGATGATGGGGGCAAACAGGATGACCAGCAGCACGACCAGGAACACCAGCGTAGGGTTGGTGATAGGGAAGTAGTGTGAGAGGTTAAGCATGATGCCAACTTTTTTGCAAAGTTAGTGTTTTTTGCCGATACCCTGCTCCCCGGCTTCGTTTTTATTGCAAACAAGTTGTCTTTTTGGGTAGAAGAATAGCGCGTTTGCCGTTCTCTCTTCGAGTCGGCAGTTGTGGAAGCTCCGTCTGCTCATCCTTCAAGGAGCCGGGGCCTCGCATGACTGACGAAAGAAGCGGACGCAGATAGCAGGACAGGACTTTTTGGGGGCGTGATGTTTATTTTGCACCCGTTCTGCCGTGTAGTTACTTGAAAATTATTACTTTTGCATGTGATAACAGTCTGACAACATTAAAGAAAGGATATATTTATGAGAGTAGCTATCGTTGGCGCCAGCGGCGCTGTAGGTCAGGAGTTCCTTCGCATTCTTGCAGAGCGCAACTTCCCAGTCGATGATTTGGTGCTGTTTGGCTCCACGCGCAGTGCCGGCCGCAAGTATAACTTCAAAGGCAAGGACTACGAGGTGAAGTTGCTGCAGCACAATGATGACTTCCGTGGCATTGATGTCGCCTTCGTCTCGGCCGGGGGCGGTACCTCGGCTGAGTTTGCTGAGACCATTACCAAGTACGGCACAGTGATGATTGATAATTCCAGCCAGTGGCGCATGGACCCCGATGTGCCTCTCGTGGTGCCCGAGATTAATGCCGAGGATGCTCTCCGCCGTCCGAAGGGCATCATAGCCAATCCTAACTGCACCACCATCATGATGGTTGTGGTGCTCAATCCCATTGAGAAGCTGAGCCACATCCGTAAGGTGCATGTCGCAAGCTATCAGAGTGCCAGTGGTGCTGGAGCTGCGGCCATGAAGGAACTGGAACAGCAGTACCGTGAGATGGTGGAAGAGGGTGAGGTGAAGACCATCAGCAAGTTCCCCCATCAGTTGGCTTACAATGTCATTCCACAGATTGACAAGATGACGCCCAACGACTACACGAAGGAAGAGATGAAGATGTTCAACGAGACGCGCAAAATCATGCACAGCGATGTGAGGGTGAGTGCCACTTGCGTGCGCGTCAGCTCCCTTCGCTCTCACTCCGAGAGTGTGTGGTTTGAGACGGAACGGCCGCTCAGCGTCGATGAAATCCGTGAGGCTCTGCGCAATGCCCCGGGCGTGACGTTGGAGGACGACCCGCAGCATTATGTCTACCCCATGCCTTTGGAGAGTGCCGGCAAGGACGATGTCTTCGTGGGACGCGTGCGCAAGGACCTGGCCGACGACAACGGCTGCACGCTCTGGCTCACTGGCGACCAAATACGCAAGGGGGCCGCGCTCAATGCTGTGCAGATAGCAGAGTACTTATTTAAATAGGTATAGGGCTTGAGTTAGTGTTGTAGCCCTTCTTACACAGGGCTCACGCCCTGTGCTATGCTATGCCGCCCTTTCAGGGCTTGGTTAGCCTTTAGCTCTCCTATCTTGGGTATTGCAGAGCATCTGCCCTCTGGGCGGAAACAGAAAACAGCCATAATATTCCAGATGAACCGCAAATGCAGACGGCACTTTGTTTTGGCAAGTGGCGCATCGGCGAAGTTTTTAGGGGCGAATGAAAACAAAATCAGGCGAAGTCATCCTTGCAGATGGCTTCGCCTGAAATATTATTTTACCCTTCGTGATTTAGTAGTCCCAGAGGGACGAGTGGTCGGGCTTGGCACCGAGGTCCTCTTGGCCTGCTGGGTCGAATACCTGTTGCGGATCGTTGGTAAAGGGAATGTCTTCAGAGCCGCCGGTCTCTATTATCTTGGCTTCGGCTCCAGACAAACGCAGCAGAACATCGCCGCTCGACTCTATGCAGTAGATGCTTGGTTTAGAATATCTCTTTTTCATTTCTGCCTTATTTAATGATTACCTTTTTGCCATTGATGATGTAGATGCCTGCGGGCAGCGTTCCATTCTCGTTATTTACTCTCATGCCCTGGAGGTTGTACATGCGGTTGTCGGCCTTGTCGGCGCTGACCTGGTGAATTCCCGTGGGCGTCTCACCTATCAGCTCGTCATTGATGCTCATGCCGGTGAACTTGGCACTCGTTGTGCCCACCTCGCGCATCCAGCTGCGCAGGCCTCGAATGTGGTCTACATCGTTGGTGATGTTGGTGAGCACACCCTTGTTGAACATCCAGAAGTCTCTGTCGATATGCTGCTCCTTGTAGTATCCGCCGGTCCATTCCACATTGCCGTTCTTGCTGGTGTCACCGTTGGGGTGGGTGCACGTGACAGTCTTAGGAGTCTTCCAGTCGCCGTCCATATAGAAGTCGACACCCAGCACCTTGTAGACTTTATCAGTATTATTCGTGCTCGTGATTCCTTCGTTGTTCTTGCTCAGCTCCTCGCTCAGAGCGTCATCCACATCTTTGAGGTTTGTGATCTCCGTAATCTTGATGATGTAAGGCTTGCCGGCTTCCAGCAGGGTTTGGTCGCCATAGACACCGCTTGGAACCGTGAAACGCAGGATTTTGGGGTTTGAGTCGAAGTTGTCCGGCTTGGCCAGCTCAGCGTCGTTGCCGAAGGTCCTGACAAACTGGTTGAAGCTCAGGTTCACCGGTAGACAGATGTTGAACCACTGTGACGGTTTGCCCGTCTTCGTGTCTGTGCGCTCGGGGTTCATGTAGCGGCGCAGGTTCAGGCGTCCGTGCACGAAGTCGTGGCTCTTCTCCAGCGTGGTCTCGTTCTCATCCACGAGGAAGGGGTTGTCGCAACTCTGGTCGTCGTTGGCATCAGAGATACCGTCGCCGTCGGCATCGCCACTGATGCGAATACCATAGATGTACGCGGCTTGAGCCACATTGGCTAGACCGTAGAACTGAATCGTTATCTCATCGAAATCAACAGGCTTACCGTTGTCATCGACCGGAGTCCACACCAGCTCAGCCTCCTTGTTCTCACCACCAATGACGTCGGCCGAGAGTACATCCCAGTTGTTCTTCTCCGATACCTGCGTGCCATTGCGATAGGCAGCAAGCTTGATGTCTTGAGCAAGGTTGACCTTGAGCCAGTCTAAGTTGGATACATAGATCTGCACCAGATGCCCGCCGTCGTACACCTTTCCCAACTTCACAGGGATGGTGTAGACATCACCAACCTTGGCCACACCGGCCAGAGTGGCATAGGTCGTCATGTCGTTGTCCACCACATTATACAGGTTGGTTACGGTAGAGGCCACAGTGGCTATACCGCCATGTCCGAGCATCGATGCATCGATGCTGGCACCCGTAGTCTCATCAGATACCAGTTCGCTGGTGGCAGCCACATTCTTGGCATAGGCGTCAGCAAGTGCCGAAGGCTCCTCGAAGGCATAGTAAATGAGCGTCTGAGAAGCGGAAAGATCCAATGCGCCTTTGCTCCATAGGGTGATGGCGTCGAACGAGGTGTTGGCATCCACCTCCACACTATATTGTGTGGTGACATACTTGTCTGCACCAATCAGATTGGCAGAGAGCACCTTGAAGTGGACATTCTCTGAGGATACCGTGGTCACCGGAGCGCCTCCATTATACAGTTTCAAGGTATAACCGTTGAGAAGCGACAGGTCCAAGGCCGACCATTTAGTGCGGGTGACGAAGCCCACAATGGTCTTTTCTGTTGTGGTCGTCGCTGCCGAGCGCCATACGCCAGCTATAATTTTATCATTGGCCAGCGAGATGCCGCCCACCGACATATAGTCATCGATGCTCGGAGTGACAAGATTCTCTTCATCCGTCGTTATCGAGGGAATGAGAGAGAACGAGGTGATCTTGTATTTGTCCTCATACGGCTTCATGTCAGCAGAGTAGCTGGTGTTCTCCTCAGTGAAGTTGTTCACCCAAGGCTTGACGCCTTCTTCCTTGACGGGGGCAATACCATAAGTGACCTTGGTGGTAGCTGTGCGACCGTCAGTTGTCGTAGCCGTGAAGACGTACTGGCCGGCTTTCTTGAAGCCCGACACGGTGCAGGTCTTTCCATCCTCTGAGGAGGTCAATGTCAAGTCGCTCGCATTGACACCTGTTGGTGCACTTGTGCAAGTCCACGTGACGGCCTCGTCGCTGTGGAGGTCCACACTCTGGTTCTCATCGCAGAGGCCGCGGTCAGCAGAGACGGTGAGTGTCGGTTTCGTGTCGTAGGTGGGAGGAAGCTCGATGAAGGCGTGCTTGAGGTAGAAGCCTGTATTCACACCGCCACCTACTATCTCTACTGCGTTGAATGGCTCCGGCGCTGTCAAGGAATTGGATTTCTTTGAGAGGCCTAAGTTGAGATCCAATAGGTCGAATTGGCCTTTATTGCTCATCTCGATTTCTTGCCATTGACCATCATATTTTTTTCCTCCTAATTTTGTCGTTCCTTCAGGACTATACTTCCAAAGCTTCAAAGTAACATAGTTGGCCAGTTTCAGTATTCCCTCCGTATATTCAAAGCCAGCGCGACAACCAGCAGGGAACGTAAATTGGTCGTTGATAGTCTTTGTAGGATCATAGACCATCACCGATACCTGACCTTCAGCAAGAAGTGTCGTATTTGTTGGGTCGGCGTCAATCAAATCGTCAGATAGTCCTCCATTCCTGCCCACAGTAAGGTTTTCGTTAACGAATTCAGTCTTCAATCCTGAGAGGCCTGGCGTCGGGTCATCGGCAGTAGGCTCCTCATGGGAAAGATAGTACTTGCCATTCTTGCCAACGAAAGCATAGTACACCTTCGTGCCAGAGATAAGGTCAAGGTGAAGCAGGTCAGTAGCACTAAAGGCTATTTCGTCGAAGTCCCAGTCGGAAGTGGCCGTTATCTCGACGGTGACATCCGAGCCACTCACTCTGAGCAAGTTCAAATTAAGAAGAGACCCCGATTTCTCGTTGCAATTCTTATGGCCCACTTCTTTTCCATCCTTGTAAAACCAAATCTGGAATGGCAATCCAACAGCTTTCAAACCGAGTAGATTACTGCTACTCATGGAGATCACGAAGCCTGCTGTCGTGCCGGCAGCATACAGCTTATGGGTGTCTTTGACCGAGAAAGAAGGGTTAACAGCAACGGTCACCTTTGCAAGAGAAGCAGTTGTTACATAGTTGGTCAGGTCTAAGTCTGTAACATTTTCCATTCTAGAGGTGACATCAATCACATTGGCCAGATTGCCGCCAAGGCGATTGATGGTGCAGTAGGGGCCCACCAAGGCATGCTGCCGATCGAGGTAGTTAGCTGTTTTGGGGTCTGTGTCCTGATAAACAGGACGGCTGTCGTTTGTAGTGTTTGTCGTTGCGTTTACAGCGGCAACTGTCTCATTTGCAGCAACGGGGGGGTAATGCCGACCAGTGCCATCAAGATGAGCAGTCTCGAGTAAAACTTGTTCATTAGTTTGACTTTATTATGTATTGAATGTTTGTCTATCCTGAGCTAAGAATCGCTTCTTAGCGGTGCATACCTTTTCAATTCAGCCTGCAAAGGTAGAAATTCATTTGGAACGTGAATCACTTATCTTGAACTAAATTTGTCCTAAAATCCGTCCTTTTAACTTAATAAGAATTAAAATGTAAACTAATTTCAACAAAATGAAGAATGTAATGAAAAATTATTTCCTTACATTTTCTTTGTAATGCTGTTGTGAGTAGTTAAAGTTTCGCTTCTTAGAGATGAATAGTGTGGTTTGATTGTTACTGTAGGGGTGAACAAGGGTAAATGTGAAATGTAAGAATTTATTTTAGTGTGGTGAACCCTGCACTAACAAACGTTAATTTTCTCCAACCTCCAAATT
>OMVH01000206.1 GCA_900314365.1 uncultured Prevotella sp.
AGGTTCAGCTATGCCGGAAGTCTTTTTATTTAGCCCATTAGAGTTTTGTGGCCTGCAAGTCCTTATCCGGAGTTTCCGGCAGCTCGCAAGCCTTATCCATTCTGGAGTCCTCACTGTTCATAAGAGTGTAAGTATATTTCACGTGACATATGATGTTTGCCACGGGCAGATCAGTATCCTACGGTTCTAACTCCAGGTATATCGGGATGGACCTGGCGGTGAGTTTTATCCCAAGCCTCCATCAACATGGCGAAGAGTGCCAAACACTTTTGAGTGATGATTTGCTGTCAACGATATTCAACGGAGCCCTTGACTCAGTATTTCACGTGCAGTGCTGTGGTAGTGGCAGGAGAGTTGTCCCGGTCAGCAGGATTGGCGCGATCGGTAGTGCTTTTGAAGTACGGCTCTGCATCCGCAGTGCAGACTCCTCATTATTCCATACTCATTCGCCAGGATGTGTGGCCAGCATGAGGAATGATGAATATCTGGCCGTGGATGTCAGAAGCCATTGCTGAAGAGGTAAAAGCGCATTTCTCTGTAAATAATGTCGATTTTACTTTGAAATTTCATTTGTTTGTTCTATTTTTGCAAAACCAATAACCAACCTAAAGTGTCAACCCTGCATTGCGTTTAGGGAATGTTTGGAGACCGATATTCAATACACCTAATTAATAATATGTCTATGAAAGATTTCCTTTGTTTCGTATTTGGAGTCTCATTTTATGTCCTTGCACCAGTTTGTGCAGTGGCACAGTCTCAACCTACTTTTACTTATAATGAGCAGAAAGAGGTAGCTGCGGCAGAAATGGGAGTGGAACGTGTGGCTCCAGGCTTCGTGCCAAGCTTCATAGCTAATGCCCCCAATGCCAATACGACGCTTTGGGTGCAGATAGACCTTGGAAGCAAGCAAAGAATAGATGGCATCAAGGTCTTGCCTAGTTGCGCCATTTGGGGAAAGTATTATGGAGGATTCCCTATGAGATTCTATATCTCTGTGTCCGATGATGCGTCTTTTAATTCTTCGGTGGTTTATGCTGATTATACATCAGTGGGCGAATATCCCAATCTGGCATTTCCTGACTTCAAAGTGCAGACTTTTGATTCTAAGACCTGTGTGGGGCGTTATGTGAGATTCACTGCTACTCAGCTGCGTGACAACCGGCTTGTGTTGCGTCGTATCCGCGTTCTTCAGGACGGAAAGGACATAGCCAGAGGTTGTGCTGTGACGTGCAGTACGCCAAATAGCGAGAATTTGGCAGAACTGACAGCTCCTGATCGTCCGGGAGGTGAGTATTCGGTTACAGATAATCCTTCAAATGTGATTCCGGCCTCTCAATGGAAGGCTCCCAGGCAGCTTGTTGAGACCCCACTGAGAGGAGTCACCCTTCATGACGGTGTTCTCAAGACCGTGATGGAGAACAACATCTCTTATTTGCTGAATTCGTTTACTTTCGACGAGCTGGTGCGCAATTTCCGCTTGAAAGCAGGCATACCTGTGGAGCCCTATAATACTAAGTTCGATCGGTTCTGGCTCAAGGAACTGCCTGGCTCGGAGGCCGGACGTTTCCTGATGAGTGCAGGCAACACACTTCGCTGGATGGAAGATGCGGAGCTCCGTAAGGAGATGAACGACATTATAGATGTCATCGACCAGTGCAAGGAGCCCGACGGTTACTGTATGGCTTTTCCTAAGAGCACCATGTTCAAGGGCGAGCGGGGAGCGTATACGCGCAGCTGGGTGTCACAAGGACTGATCGAAGCTGGTTTTGCAGGCAATCAGAAAGCCTTCAGATTACTCCGTGGATTCTATGATTGGTTCGATCATTGTCCTTTCCTGCCGGAGATGAAACAGCGCTCACTGCAGGGCATACAGGGCATGATACCCATCACGCGTACCTATTTCACTCCCGTGGGCAAACCAGAGGACATCCAGACGGCCCAACGTTATTATCAGGAGAATTGGTGGATGGACTCGCTCAGCGCCCATAACCCGAATGCCATCTGGCGCTATCCTTATGATCGAGCGCACAACTATCTTGTGACAACCTTTGAGGCTTATATGGATCTTTATCTGGCTACAGGAGCCAGGAAATATCTGGATGCAATGGTTGGAGCCTGGGACTTGATGCACGACAACTGGGAATTTCCCGGCGGCTCACTGGCCATCAATGAAGGCGACTTTTTTTACAATCCCCACAGCCTGTGGCTCAGCAAGGAGTGCGGAGAGCTTTGCGGCAACGCTTTTTGGGTGAGGTTTAACCAGCGTTTCCATCATCTTTTCCCCCAGCAGATGAAGTATGTTGACGAAATGGAGAAGTCCATCTACAACGTCGTCATCGCCAATCAGGTGGGCAAGGATGGTATCCGCTATTTCGCAAAGCTCAACGGACATAAGGATGGCCCCCACGGCGTTGCTAATTTTAGGATGAATACTTGTTGCGAGGGACAGGGTGCCCGCATGTACGGAACCCTGCCGGAGTATCTTTATTCTACGGCTTCAGACGGTGTGTACATTGATATGTATGCCGGCTCTGACTTCAAGTGCAAGCTGGGAAAGGAGTTCAGTCTTACCACAGACACGCAGTTCCCGTACGACGGAAAAGTGACGATTACCATTACGGGTTCCAGTCCTGTGAAGACCAAGCTTTATCTTCGCATCCCTACTTGGACCCAAGGAGCCGTTGCTGTCAGGGTGAATGGAAAGACTGTGAGCAAAGGCAAGGCGGGCACATACTGCGTTCTGAACCGTACTTGGAATGCTGGCGATCGCGTGGAATTCACCTTGCCTATGCCAAAGAGAACCACCCTTTACACCGGTATGGAGCCGGGTTTTGAGTCGGGGCACTACGCTCTGGAGTGTGGTCCAATCTTGATGGCAGCTGTGCGCACTTCGGGCGAGGGGGCTATCGAGATACCGGCTTCGCCGCGGAATGTTGCGTCGAAACTCGTTCCGGTGGCGGGCAAACCTCTTCACTTTAAGGTGGAAGGTGCCAATGGCGTTGAGTACTGGCCGTATTTCGAGATCCAGGAGGAGAACTTCACTTGTTTCCCCAAATTCCTGAAATAGCTGGTCCGCACAGGGGCGCACGTTGCGCATGAGCGAGCGTGCGTCTATCCCCTGTATGGAAAAGTTGAAGGCCGTTTTCTTGGATGTCTCACCCCTTTGCATTACCTTTGCTGTGTCCGGAGTTGAAGTCAGAACTTGGTTGGCATGGCTGACACATTATGCTTCCACCCTGTAGAAAAGTATAAAACGGTAACGACACTAAAGTGCACTTAACGACATCATCATGTTGCAAGATCTCAGTATGACCAAATTGCATGGCTTGCTTATAGCGGCTCTCGCTCTGTTGACAACCACGGCGTTGGCTCAAAAATATGTTGGAGGCGACATCTCCTGCCTGCCAATCTATGAGAAAGCTAATGCTGTTTATAAAACCTACGACGGTACCGTCGTTCCCGACCTTGTTGTTTATAGCAAACAAGTCGGTATGAATGCCATGCGCGTGAGGCTTTTTGTCAACCCTACCGGTCAGACAACCAACAGCTCATCGCCCTATGCATGGACTGCCGATAGCAATGTCTGTCAGAATCTTGAATGGGTGAAGAATCTCGGCAAGCGCATTAAGAATGCCGGTATGAAGTTCATGCTCGACCTCCATTATTCCGACACATGGGCCGACCCGGGCAAGCAGTGGACACCCGAGGCATGGGCTTCGCTTGATGATGCTGCTTTGGCTGACACTGTCTACAGTTATACCCGTAGAGTGCTCGCCGAGTTGAGTGCTGCCGGTGCTGAGCCCGACTT
Organism: uncultured Prevotella sp.; assembly: GCA_900314365.1. Lineage (GTDB taxonomy): Bacteria > Bacteroidota > Bacteroidia > Bacteroidales > Bacteroidaceae > Prevotella. The sequence continues at coordinate 3,809 of OMVH01000206.1, forward strand.
CGTACAGACCGGCAACGAAATCTCTTACGGCATGTTGTGGGGACGTCCCGGTGCTTCGCTCCTACAGTGCTGGCCCTCGTCGCCGACAGCCAACTGGGATCGCTTTGCCATCCTTTTGAATAAGGCAGTGAAGGCCGTGCGCGACGGCAGTCCGAAGGCCAAGGTCATTCTCCATGTGGAACGTGTCTCGGCCAATACCAGTCTTCAGGGTGACAATGCCAACTATGCTGCACTGAAGAACTTCTTTAGTAAGATGAACGATTATGGTATTAGCTACGACATCATCGGTCTAAGTTATTACCCCTATTTTCATGGTGCGCTCAGCGATTTGGAAGGGGCCATCCGCGTTCTTGAGACCGACTGTCCCGAAAAGCAAGTCATGGTTGTCGAGACGGGCTATCCTTATGCTTGGGCCGTGGGCAGCAGCAGCTATGACGCTTCCGGTACCTGGGCCTACAGTGATGAAGGGCAGAAAGCTTTTGCCGACTCACTCGTAACGATGTTAGGTAGGCACAATAATGTGAATGGACTTTTCTGGTGGTGGATGGAATACAATGCCTACGGTGCCGGACTTGAAGGCTGGTACAACGCTCCCCTCTTTGACAGTCGAACGGGTTGTGCCACGTCAGCCTTTTACGAGCTGGCGAAGTTTGCACAAAATTCCACAGGTATTGTTGCTATGAAGGCAAGTCCTGCTTCTGACTCCAGACACTATTACGATGTGTCCGGACGTGTCATCAGCGGTCCCCGCGGACTCTACATTCATGAGGGGAAAATGCGTGTGGTTCCTATTCGCTGACTCTGTGGGATAGGTTCTCAATAAAGGATAACGATATGGAATATTGGCGAAATAAGAGTATGTGGAATCTTTAGGGGCCTTTGAAAGGTGCTTTGTTTTAAAATAAGAAAGCCAACTGGTTGATGTCATACCAGTTGGCTTCCGTAAGTGATCCCGTTGGGATTCAAACCCAAGACCTTCAGAACCGGAATCTGACGCTCTATTCAGCTAAGCTACGGGACCTTTGTTTGAAAAGATGCTGCAAAAGTATCAAAAAATCCTCAAACATCAAAGACTATTGCAGCTTATTTTTGTCGGGCTCTCTCTAAAGAAGTTAAAAGAGGAGAAAAAGTCGTATCGTGGAGAAAGATAAAAGCTGTTTTAGAGTGCTGAATGGCTTTAATTTTGTAACTTTGCCGACTAAACAACAAGTAAATTCTTTAGAAATGAGCAAATTGATACGTCCCCTCAACTATCGGGCGCTGTTGTCACCCAAACAGACAGAGCAAGGCATCAAGGTGATAAAGGACTTTTTCCAGCAGAATCTCTCTACGGAGCTACGACTCAGCCGGGTCACGGCTCCTTTGTTCGTGCTGAAAGGACTTGGCATCAACGACGACCTTAATGGGGTGGAGCGGCCGGTGACTTTTCCTATCAAGGACTTGAATGAGGCGCAGGCTGAGGTTGTTCACTCTCTGGCTAAGTGGAAGCGTCTGACGTTGGCAGAGTATGGCATCAAGCCTGGCTACGGTATCTATACCGATATGAATGCCATCAGGGCCGACGAGGAACTTGATAATCTGCATTCACTCTACGTCGATCAGTGGGACTGGGAAGCCGTCATCACACGCGAGGAACGTTCTTTGGCTTATCTCAAAGATGTTGTGGCGCGTATCTATTCAGCGGTTCTGCGTACTGAATATCTCACGTGCGAGACTTATGACCAGATAAAACCCTTCTTGCCGAGAAGCATTCATTTTATTCATGCTGAAGACCTTCTGCAACGTTATCCCAACCTCTCACCGCGTGAACGTGAGGATGCTGCCTGCCGTGAGTGGGGCGCTGTTTTCATTATCGGCATTGGCGGAAGGCTGAGCAATGGGGAGAAACACGATGGCCGTGCTCCTGATTATGACGACTGGTCAACAGTGGCTGAAAATGGGAAGCCGGGACTTAATGGTGACATCCTTATTTGGTATCCCGTACTTGGCAGGTCCGTGGAGCTGTCCTCGATGGGCATTCGTGTAGATAAGCAAGCTCTTCTGCGCCAGCTCAAGCTTGAGGGTGAAGAGGACCGTGAAAAGTTGTATTTCCATCGCCGTCTGCTCGAAGGCAGCTTGCCGTTGAGCATCGGGGGCGGCATCGGGCAGAGCAGACTTTGTATGGTGCTTTTGCACAAGGCTCATGTAGGCGAGATTCAGGCGAGTATTTGGCCGGAGGACATGCGGAGAGAGTGCAAGCAGCTCGGTATGCCTCTCATCTGATGAGGTGTAGACTGTATCCATCTTGAACCATCTTTAAAGTTACAATATTAAACCAACATGTATTTACAAAGACTTAACCGGGTCGTCGGAGCTTTAGGGTCTGGGCGGCCTGCAAGGCACTTGTTGCTGCTAAGGCTGTGCCTCATTACTTATGTCCTTCTTGCTTCTGGCTTTGGTTTTTCAGTCAAGGCACAGAGTGCTCAAAGTTCAGCAAAAGCGACCATAGCGAGCCGTATGTCGACAGTCTTGACAAAACGCGACCGACAGTGGAATGCTCATCTTGGCGATATCCGTTTCGTAGATCGCAATCCGGAGAGTAAAGGCTCACAAATCTACCATGCCCTCATCCCTGATCCCGAGGCTTATATCCGCAGTGTGGCGAGGGAAGTGATGAAGCAACTCTATTTCTCTCCTAAGGACAGTATTCCGATGTGCCTTGATCTTACTTATGTTTTGAAGAACGACAAGGGTATCTCTGCCAAGAGTGGCGGCGGTGGCCATGTGAGTATCTTCTACAGCACCAACTGGGTGGCTCGCTCTTTCGGCCGTGGCGATACGGCTGCTGTCGACTTCGAGACCCGTGGAGTCCTGCTCCACGAACTTACTCACGCCTTTCAACTCGAACCTCAGGGCATCGGTCACTATGGAGGCCCCAACCCTGCTTTCTGGGAGCTCGTTGAGGGAATGGCTGATGCTGTGAGGGTGGCTGCTGGCGGATTTCATGGCGAGAAAGACCGGCCTAAGGGCGGAAGTGTCCATAAAGGCTATCGTTACGTGGGCTATTTCCTCAACTGGGTAAAGGACCATAAGGATAAGGACTTCATTCGTAAGATGAACCGCTCGTGTTTGAAGGTGGTGCCTTGGTCGTGGGACGGAGCCGTGAGATATGCGCTTGGGAAACGTTACACCCTTGACAGCCTGTGGCATGAGTACCAGGTGGCAGTAGGAGATGTGCAATGATGGAGGCCTTATGAGTGTAGGGGGCTGTTTTTCCTTCGTTTTGTTGCGGGGTTGACGTGTTTTGTGTATCTTTGTAGCCGAATACATATATATATTATTAATTTTATCACATAAGACAATGAAATTACAAAAAGATTTCCTTCGCGACAATGATTTGGGATTGTTGCTGCTTCGCCTCACTTTAGGTGTGCTCATGCTCTTCCACGGTATACATAAGTTGATAGCAGGTGTTGGCTTCATTGGCGGCATGCTTGCCGGTATAGGCCTTCCTGAATGGATAGCCTACGGCTCTCTGCTTGGAGAGGTTGTAGCCTCTGTCATGCTCATCCTTGGACTTTGGACACGTGCTGCAGCAGTAGTCTTTGCCGGCAATATGGCCGTGGCCATCCTTATGGCGCATTTAGGACAACTGTTCTCCGTTGACCCAATGACCGGTGGCTGGATGCCGGAGCTTCCCATGCTCTACCTCATGGGGGCCGTGGTGCTCTTCTTTACTGGTGGAGGCCGCTACGCACTCACTAAAAACAGTGTTGCCGACTGAGTTTTTTATCCTTTTACAGCCTGCCCCTGTCTGCGGTTTTGCGAGGGGCAGGTCTTTGGATTCTTAACCAAATACTTGCTAACTAGAACCTATGAATCTGAAAGGCACTTACGTTCCGTCGCCTCATCGCTATGACGAGGCCTCATCCCATTTCCGTCGTTGTGGTTGCTCGGGAGTACTGCTTCCGGCTCTGAGCCTTGGTTTTTGGCATAATTTCGGAGGCGTAGACCCCTATGAGCGCAGCCGAGAGCTTACTCATTATGCTTTCGATCATGGTATCACACACTTTGATTTAGCCAATAATTACGGTCCGCCTTACGGCTCGGCTGAAGAGACTCTGGGGCGCCTCATGGAAGACGACTTCCGGCCTTATCGCGACGAACTCTTCATCTCTTCGAAGGCTGGCTACGACATGTGGGAGGGTCCTTATGGTAACTGGGGTAGCCGCAAGTATCTCATGGCCAGTATCGACCAAAGCTTGCGTAGAATGCATCTCGACTATGTCGACCTTTTCTACAGCCATCGTTATGATCCGCTGACACCATTGGAAGAAACGCTCCAGGCTCTCGTCGACATAGTCCGACAGGGCAAAGCGCTCTACATTGGTATTAGCCGGTGGCCTCTCGACGCTCTTCGGACAGCTGTTGCCTACCTTAGTCGGCGCGATACACCTCTTCTCATCTATCAGGGCCGGCTGAATCTCATCGACCGCTCGCCCATAGACGAAGGCATCCTGGATTTTTGCCACGAGCATGGAGTCGGCTTCATCTCGTTCTCGCCGTTGGCCCAGGGACTTCTCACTGACCGTTATCTGCATGGTATTCCCACAGACAGCAGAATGGCTCAGGGTGGCTCATTGAAGAGCTCGGCACTGACACCGCAGGTGAAGAAGATTGTCTCAAAGTTAGCAGCCGACGCTGCGCAAAGTGGCTCTACTATGGCGTCTCAGGCTCTGCGATGGGTTCTTCGACAGAAAGGTGTCACGAGTGTCCTCGTTGGTGCCAGTAGAGTGAGCCAGTTGGAAGACGACCTTCGGTGCCTGCAACCCTAAGCTGACAGCCTCAAAACCATCAGCCGCCTCCGCATACCTGCGTTTGCAGAATGCGGGGGCGGCTGTTGTCAGCTAAGCGGCTACTGCTTCCGAGTGCACCTTGATGTAGTGTGGAAGCAGTAGCCAGAGCGTTTTTCTGGATTCAGTCAGCACAGGCCTTGTCGAGGCGATGTGTTGAACTTACGCTTTTCTTTTCCTTCGTCATTTGTTGCCAGCCTTTTCGAACTCGAATTCTGCTCCCGCGCGTTTGTCGGCATACACGTGGGAACCATTTCTGTGATGGTCGAAGTTGAAGTAGCGATCAGTGTACCATGTGGCTCGCATCATGTAAGTGCCAGCACCGGTGGCTTCCAACTGGATGAGGCGGTTGCTGGCCGACGGAGCCTCTCCACCCACGCAGCGCCACAAGCCTTCACCTGCTGTCATGTAGTGGCCACTGTTCTCGACCTTATAGAAAGCAGTGAATCCGGGGACCTTGTGGAACGTGAAGCGGAAAGCCGTGTCGTCGTCACCTTTGGCATCCAACTCGTAGTCGCCCTCGTTGTCGTTGACTTTCTTGTAGCAAAGATATAGTCCCGACTGCTTGTCCTTGATGTAGAAAGTCTGCCCGTCAATAGGCGCGGCCTGCGCTTTGCTTGCTGCAAAGGCTTCTCCGCAGATACCTAACTCGGCTATCCCTACTGTAGGTTTATTGCCGTAAGTGCTGCGGATGATGAGCTTGAAGTAGCGTGCTGCGGGGCGGGTGTCGATATTGACAGCCTCCGGAGCTACACTGTTGCCAAAAGAACCGCTTGCGGCAGGCTGTCCCCAGCTTGTAAGGTTGTTGCTGAAGTAGACTTCGTAATCCTTGATGCGACCATAGTCATCAGTTTGGACCGGTGTGTAGTTGAATGTGCTCTCACGGTAAGATGCGCCCATGTCGATAACTATCTCGTGAGGACAATTCCTTCCTGCCGGCAGCCATGCTGTAGCTTCGTTACCGTCGATGGCAAGCTGTGCTTCTCCGCCCGTGGCCGGATTGCTGTCAGTGCTCACCACCTTCCAATTGCGCTTGTTGAGGAAGGCCCCCAGGCTAACAGAGGTTTCCATGCCCTTGGCATTTGCCTTTGCACAATAGGCAGTTACGGTACCTTTGGAGGTCATTGCGAAGGGTTCTGTGTATTTGCGGTACTTGCCTCCGTTTACCTTATAATATATGTCTGCATTGCTGTCAAGGCTTTTGATGGTCACATTCCCCGAACCGTCACGCGTGATTTGTGGTGGCCGGCAGGCTGAGGGCGTAGTGTGAGCTTTCTGGGCCAGTTCCTTATCAGAGAGTCCTTCCACCGGCATGATGATGAAGCTGTAGGCGATTGGAGCCGACCTCAGTTCATACTTCTCCATGACATCGGAGCCGCAGCTGGCGTTGCCTAAAGCACGATGAGCAGCATCAAGATTGACCACTGTATTGTTGACGGTCACCATCTCGTAGGGATGACGCTTGCGGTTGCCGCGGTCGGTGTAGTTGTCCTCAGGCCGCCACTTCATAGCCGAGACAGCCATCCTTTCTGAAGAGCCGAAGAGCAGCCCCTTGCCGGCCTTGTCAGTGACGGCTATCCAACGCGTATCCTCCTTGTTGCCTTGGTCTTGTGGCAATACGTAGGGCTCGAACTGACTCCCCACGGTGCAGCTGTAAAGGCCTTCGAAGCACGACTCCTTGCGGTCGCGATAGCTGTTCAGCGGGCCGCGTCCGAACCACTTCATTTCGTTGAACGAGCCTGGCATTTCCAGCCGGAGTCCCAATCGTGGCAGTACGACTCCCTTCTGCGAAGGCTCAATCATGTTTACCACTTCTATCGAACCGTCGGTGTGGACTCGATAGAGCTGTCGGAGGCTGATGACCATACCTTCCTTGGCCGTATAAGTGGTTGAGCAGCTGATGTCCACCGATTTACCGTCGGCAGCCGTCGTGGCTGTCATGGGAGCTGCTGTGCAGTTGAGGCTGCGCAGTCCAAGACGGTCCCACTCCTCCGTGTGAGCCTTGTCGTTGTCGGTGGGCAGGCGGAACGCGTTGAGTTGAAGTCCCCTTGCCAGTGTGGACGTACCGTGCCAGTTGTAGTCAGCAAGTCTGCCGTCGGCAAACCGTGCCGTAAATCCGTCGCCGTTCACACTGATGTCGTTCCCCTTGCGGTTTATGCTCAGCTTGTTTTGCTCCTTAGATGAGATCACTGGCATTGAGAGCGGCGCGCGCAGACGGAATTGCTCACTGGCCACTTCGTAGCCCTTCTCAGCCCAGGAGGTAGCTTCATGCAGGCGGGCACTGAAGCGGACAAAGTATTCGGCCGAGGCGTCAGCCTGCTGTGGAATGAGGCTTCCCAGCGTCACTAATGTGCTGTCGCCGGGTGCCAGGACGGTGGCGGGCAGCGAACCTTGTCCCACCTTCAAGCCGTCTTCAAGCACCGTATAAGTGATGTCCACATTATCCAAAGCCACCTGTGCGAGCTTGCTCTTCAGGAGGAAGATGCCTCTGAGACTATCCTTCATCACGAAGTCGACAGGCTGATAGATTTTCTTCACATTGATGCTTTTCGAGGAAACGCTGAAGTCAGGGAAGATGACACCGTTGCAGCAGAAGTTCCCATCGTTGGGCTTGTCGCCGAAGTCGCCACCATAGGCCCAGAAGGTCTTGCCGTTGCCACCGGGCACAGGCATCTTCAGTCCTTGGTCTTTCCAGTCCCAGATGAATTCACCCATGAGCGCAGGATAGTGCTCGTAGAGGTTGTACATCTCCCGTTGGTTGCCCATCGAGTTGCCCATAGCGTGGGTGTCCTCGCACTGCACGTGAGGGCGTGGCTTTTGGCCGGCACGGTACTGTGCGAGCCTTTCCTCACCGACTTGGCGGATGTATTGCGCGTTGGCATACATAGTACTTGTCACGTCGCTCCACTGGCTGTTGCCCTCATAATGGGTGAGGCGCGTATTGTCGAGTTTCTTGATGGCCTCCATGACGTACTTGAAGTTCTCGCCTCCACCACTTTCGTTGCCCGCCGACCAAAGGCAGATGCAACTATGGTTGCGCAGAGAGAGGACTTGGCGTTGTGAGCGCACCACCATAGGGTCGCGGAACAGCGGATTCGAGGAGAGGCGGGTGTTGCCGTGACACTCCACGTTGGCCTCGGCCAGCACATAGATACCATACTTGTCGCAGAGGTCGTAGAAATAGGGATTGTTGGGGTAGTGAGAAGTGCGCACAGCGTTGATGTTCAGTTGCTTCATGAGCTTCACGTCGTGCTCCATCTCCTCGCGGGTCACCGTGCGTCCTCCCATCTCGCTGAAGTCATGGCGGTCGACACCATGAATAATCACCCTGTTGCCGTTCACGAGGAAGGCACCGTCGTCGCGCACACTTACGGTACGGAAGCCCACTTTGGAGCCGCGTATGTCGATGGCCTTCTTGCCTTTGGCAAGCGTTATCGTAAGGTCGTAGAGCTGCGGGCTCTCGGCACTCCAGGGTCTGATGCCTTTGATGGAGCCGAAGCGGAAGTCTACCACGGAGTCGGCAGCCATGGTAGACGAGGCCAATACTTTGCCGTGGTCGGTAATCTTGGCGGTGATGGTTCCGTGACTGACCCGCGGACCCTGTGTCCGGACGGTGAGGTCAGCAGAGGCTGCGGTGTTTCCGGCAGAGAGCGATGTGGTGCGGAAGAAGTAGTCGGCAATGGCTGACTGCGGAGCTGACCAGAGGAATACGTCGCGCGTGATGCCTGTAAGGCGCCAGTAGTCCTGGTCCTCAAGGAACGAGCCGCTCGTGAAGCGGAACACCTTCACGGCTATCACATTGTTGCCTTTGCGTACATAGGGCGTGATGTCGAATTCGGAGGGCAGATAGGAGTCCTCGGCGTAGCCCGTGAAGTGTCCGTTCACCCATACGTAGTAGCCATGTCCGGCACCGTTGAAACGTACGAGCACGCGGCGCTTCTTCCAGGTTTCAGGCAGTGTGAAGGTGCGGCGGTAGCAGCCTACGGGGTTCTTCATCTCGCCACTGTAGGTCCAGTCGGCAGGACGGTCGGCCATGACGCTGAATGTCGGTGTGTAGGTGAAAGGGTAGGTGACATTGGTGTAGAGAGGCTTGTCCCATTTCTTCCCGTTCCTCACTCCGTAGACCTGCCAGCAAGCGGGCACGTCAATGTCGTCCCATGCGCTGTCGTTGAAGTTGGCTTGAAAGAAGTCTTGCGGAGCCTTTGAAGGATTGGGAGCCCAGTGGAATTTCCATTTCCCATTCAGGCTCTGGTAGTAGGGCGAGTGCTCGGGCAGGATGTCTGTGGCGTTGGCCTCGCTCTCCATGGGCAGACGAAGATCGTGGGCGGGAGCTCGGTTCAGGCTGGTCACTTTCACGTCGTCCCATTCCATGAACGTTTGTGCCTGCATGCGGCTGGTTGACAATCCTGCCATCATCAAGAAGCAAGGTGCCAGTAGCCAAAATGAATGTTTCATAAGTCTTTGTTTTTTGAGGCCTTTCTCAGTCGGAGAAGCCTATGGTTAGTATTGTGCTTTAGTACTGTTGCAAGAGCCGCAGGCCCATGCAGTGAAGCCTGTCGGGCAGAGGCTGAGTCACGGTGAGTTTATAGTTATTGCAAAGTTACAAAATTATTCTCAAAGCATTCCTCTTGGTGGTCTTTTTTCTCAGTTTGTTGCTTGATTCTTTTCACCTTGCCGAAATCGTTCTCTGTACATGAGAACCCGGAATCAACCTAAGGGCCGTACAGAGCATGGTTGGCACCGGGATTAGCCAAGCTTCCTTAGTTCCCCCTTGAACCATCTCTTTGGCAACACTCTTTTGCATGTTCTTCTACGAATGTTTGGCTGTAAAAACTGTGGGGCACGCTGTTTCTTGACCTTTTAGAGGCCGTTGTATCCCGCTTAAAATGGTAAAATCTTTCTGCGGGGTAGACAAATACCACGAAAATTCGATATAATGTAAATATAAAAGACAAAAAACGGCCTCTACAGTGCCCTCGTCGCTCAGCAATTCGACTTCAGTCCCGAAAAATGGCACTTTTTGTGTTTTGTGTAAGTTGTTGAATATCAACCTGCTAACTTTTCGGCTCGTTTTGTGGAGCCTGAAAAACATGAATTTTAGGCCCCAAAAGCCCTATTTTTGGGGTCACAAAACCTATGCTTTTAGCCTCTCGAAGTCCGATCACGAGCCTCTCGAAGTCCAAGCACGAGCGTCTCGAAGTCCGATCACGACCGAAATGTCCTCAGAAAAGAGCCGTTTCACGCTTCGTTCGTCTCTATTTTGAAGTTTTTCGTTGAAAAAATTTGTAAAGTACTTTCATGGGGTAATTTGTTTGCGTTGGCATCCCAATTGGATGGTCTCTACACCATTATCTGTACTAAAATCGAATCTCAAAACAAGACTGTGATGATTTTATGGAGAGATTTCCGACCTTTGCCAGTATTTGGCATTCACTTGCCCTTGTCTTGTCGCTGCGTGGAGATGCTATGGTATGTGTAGCCGCTTAGTGGCGTAGCTATCTTTAGAATCATTAAAATCCGTGTGAAAAAGAAATCATCATTCGATTCGCTGGCCGGTTACAATAGGATGCTCTTTCATTAAATTTACTTGCTAAATAATTTGCATATATCAAGGACAATGCCTATATTTGCAGCAAAAGTTTGAATAAATCCATGCCTGAGATATTTAGATTTTTCGGATACTCCTTCTTCTTTTATAGTAAGGAGCATGATCCTATACACGTGCATGTAGAGGGCAAAGATGGCTTTGCAAAGTTTGAATATGATGGTGAGAGGTTCTATCTCCGTGAAAGTCATGGTATCAAGGCTGGCGACATGAAGAAAATTCAGTTTGTAATTGACGACAATGCCGATATTATTGTCGCAAGATGGAACGAGCATTTTAATAGATAGACAAAGGAGGGTGCACAATGATAATCAAGAAGATCTGGTTTGACAAGGACCATATATATGGAGAGGATGAGAATGGGAAAGTATATAGCCAATCTCTTCTTTGGTATTCAAAGCTACTGAACGCAACGGATGACGAACGTTGTCAGTACCGCTTTGGTTTCGACGGCATACATTGGCGTAACCTTGACGAGGACATCAGTTTTGAGAGCTTTGGCTATGAGGACGCTGAACCAAGTCAGCTTCAGAAGTTCTTCTTGACACATAAAGAATTGGATATTGGCGAGTTTGCCAAACGCGCAGGAATAGACGCTACTCTGTTGAAAAATTATGTCAATGGCTTCAAGTATCCTTCTAAGGAGTGTGAGCAGAAAATCGTAAATTCCATTCATGACATGGGTAGAGAATATATTACTGTGACTTTGTAAGTCTCCTGACCCAGCATAGAATCCTATGTATCATCTTTGAAAGGGCAATGGCTCGAAAGTGATTTCTGTGTGAGTTCATCAACGAGATGGACGTGAGCGAGGCGGTAGCCGACTCAGTCTTATAAGGTTTTCCGTCGGGTGAGTCTTTGCAAAAACTCGCCAAGTCGGAAGGTTCGCCAAGTTTCAATAAGGCAGGCGGTATAGCCTTTCTTAGCGTTTTTGTGTCTTTGCGAGAATTTACCGAATCGGATGGCTGTCCATCGAAGTTCTATGCCCTTGACAATGCCATGACTCCATTTGGACAGTTCTAAAAATATCCAGGAAAATGAAATGGGTGCGAAATAATTTTCTTAATTTTGCAGGGCAAAAGTTGCAAAGTATAATACTGGATTTGCTTTTTAGTACG
>OMVH01000205.1 GCA_900314365.1 uncultured Prevotella sp.
AAATGCGTCACCCTAAATCTCTTGCTGTTTCTTATAAGTTGCTGATTATCAATAACAGTATTTTATCTCAACAAAAAAGCGACGAAGTCGGGAGATGCTAATCTGGATTGTTGAAGCTGTGTTTTTGTAGGGAAGATACACTTTTATAAAAAGAAAAGCGCAGGAACTTCCAAGGGCATCCTGCGCTTTTCCTTTAACTAACATCGGCTTGGCAAATAGCCTATTGCGGAAGACTGCTTATGAGCAGACGGCATGGTCCCATCAGACCGGAAGGCATCAGCTTGGAATCTTTCTTGAAGAAGTCATATGAGCAGAAGGTTATCTTATGAGTCACTCCCGGCTGTTTGTCGCCGATGAGTCGGTTGCGCCACATGTTGACCACCTCTATCTTGAGGTCGTTCGGGCCTTTGTGCACTGCCTCAGTGATGTCGATGACATAAGGAGCATGCCAGCATTGGCCCACATGGAGGCCGTTGACAGTCACTTCGGCGAGCACTCCCACGCGGCCCATGTCGAGCAGAATGCGCCCACGTGCGAGGTCGCGTTTGCTCAGGCTGAAGGTGTTGTGGTAGGTTGCTGTGCCGGAGAAGAACCTGATGCTGTCAACCGGTGAGTCGGTGTAAGAGCCAAGTGTATCGATGACGATGGAGTCTGGTGCGCCGCGGCCGGATTGGAAACTGACTTTCCAAGGCGACTGAATGGTCGTCAGAAGGCTGCGCTGCGGCCTTTCCGGCTCTGGTGCAGAGACGGCATCGGTCTTTTCGCGGAACACTACGAAGCAGGCTTCTCCGCCCTCCATGTGCAAGGCTATCTTTGTACATCCGTTCACCTGCTCGTAGCCTAAGCTGCTCACTTGTCCGGTCTCCGGGTTCCATCGTTCGGGTTTGCGCCCGTTAACGCGGAAGGAAGCGTAGAGCGTGCAAGGCGTGAAGCTGCGGTTGTCCACCCAGTAGATGTCGGCATCATTCTGTTGCCGGTGTACGTAGCGCACGCTGTCTGTTCGCTGACAGCTGAAGTCGGGCTTGAGCTCCATCGCCTCAAGCGCCTGTTGCACTGAAGTTGTGTGTACGTTCTTGTATTTCCCGCTCCAGAGTTCGTCGGCCAGATGATGGAAGGCATCAGCGTCGTCGCTTATCGATTCCTCGCTTGTAGGCTTAGCTCCGCAGACATTGAGTCCATGCTTTATCCAGGAGCCTATCCGGCGCAGAGTGGGCAGCGTCATCCGGCATGCGTTGGTATCGAGGGCCAACAGTCGGTAACTCACGCCCGAAGGTGCCACCAGTTTGCCATCCTCGCATTGAAGGTCGTTCAACACGGGCGTGCTCACGTAGTCGAAGGCGTAGGAGTAGGGTACAGGAGGCATGTTTGAGGAGAAGAGGCTCGTGGCATTGGCATCGTCGCCGTAGTAGTAGGCCACGTCGGCCACGTTCTTTCCTTGTTGCAGCATGAAGGATGTGCGCGAGAGGTAGTCCACCCAGGGTTTGGCATATTCGGCCCACGTGTCGTGACGGTGGAACCACTGGCCGTAGATGCCTAACGACATACCGGGCAGATGGATGTCGTCGGGTTGATGGTCGCTGCTGTGTACTACGATGCGGTTGATGCCGTTGGCGAATTCCAAATCAGCAACCGGCTTCAGACATCCGCTCCACAGTGAGTAAGCGAGTATATTGTCGTCGGTACCATTGCTTGTCATCGACTCGGCTGCCGCAATGTTCTGTCCGTAGATATGAGCTACGGAGGCTGTCTCACGGGTGTCAGCCTGCTTGCCCCAGTCGCCGTTGACATAGTTCATCAGTCCCGTCGTGGCCCACATCGCTCCCATAGGATAGGTGGCGTTGCGCTTGGGACTCATGCCGTCGGTCTCCATCACGCGGCAGGTCTCGTGGCTCTCAATGTAGGAAGTCATGCCGTGGCGGCGGGCGGCGTTGATGACTCCGTCGAAGAGATTTTCTTTCATGAGTTCAGAGAGTGTCAGTCGGTAGTCGAAAAGGAACTTGTCGGTTGTTGCTCCGTCCTTGATGACAACACCTGCCAAGGCTGGCATCCATGGAAGCAGACTGTAGCCTCTTCGGCGCTGAAACTCCTCGGGCATACGCTGGGTCCAGTTGCAAACCCCGGCCTCATAGCTGTCCATAAGCAGTGAGGTGATGCCTTTGCCCATCTGCCCCGGAACAAAAGATTCGAACATCTCGAAGTATTTGTCGAGATAGCGGCGCATGGCCGCCGAGTCGAGTTTATCAGCCTCCAGACCTGTTGCCTCGGGAGGAGCAGGGTGGTTCATCTTTCCGGTAAGTGAATAGCCGAAACGGTAGATGCGCCATAGTCCCGCCGGAGCATTCCAACGGAGTATGCCTGTGGAGTCAGTGTGGGCGGTAAGGTCGATGATGTCGGTCGAGGCATCAATGCCTTCCTTGCAAAGGGTAGGGTAGTTCATGATGTCGGTGGGTGTGCCGAACCCGGCCTTCTCCTCGGTATGGTTCACCTTAGGCTCGGCGTAAAGGTCAAATTCCGCTATGCTTATGGGGCGTTTGAAATTCTTGTAGACTATGCGGAAGTAGCGTGCTGTGACGGCAGGGAAACTGATGGTGTTCAGAGGACAGCTTCCGTTGGGAATGTCGAAGACCTTGTGGTAGTTCTTGCCGTCGTCGCTCACTTCAAGCCATTTGTTGTTCTTGGGACGAATCCAGCGGTACTGACTGAAGTATTGTTCGTCGGCAATGCTCAAGGCGCTGATGCTTACGGGTGATTTGAATTCGTACCCTATCCACATCGTTGCGTCTTTGTTGCCACCCCGCAGGGTGTCGGCTTTGCTCAGGTCACCGTCGGTGAGATGTTTGATGGAGAACTTTCCGTTCGATGACCTCACTTGGGTGAGGAGTTTGCGCAGCTTGCTGTCGGCATCCGTCTGTCGCACAGCCATAACAGCAATGTCGGCATAGTATTGTTTCTTCGACACCCGTCCTCTATTGATGGCATTTTGGAAAGTGCCGTTCGTCCGGTAAGGTTCAGGCAGTTGCAATGTGACGCGTTTCCCACCCTTGACGGTACACTCTCTCCACACCAGTTTCTTCATGGCATCGGCAGGTTCTACCCACGGACCGCCCGTATTGCTCCAGCCCGGTGTGGCCTGGATGGTTACTTCCATGCCGAGCGAGTCGGCTTCATGTATGGCATATCTCATGCAATCTTTCCATGCCGGCGACATGAAGGTGGCCCTCTGCTTGACGATGGTTGGCGTAGAGAGATTGGCATCGAAGATGTGAACACCGGCGATACCGACCCGGTTCATCCAAAGCAGGTCCTTCTGGATGCCGTCTTTCGTTACATTGCCGTTCATCCAGTGCCACCACACTCGCGGCCGTGCTTCGTGAGGCGGGTTTTGGAAACCTTGCAGCAAAGGGTCGTTTTGGGCCGATGCAGATGCACCTGTCATGAGGATGGCAAGTAGGAATAAGAAGATGGATTCTCTCATAATGTTCTCGCGGTAAAGTGGGCTCATGTCGTTTTAGTAGAAATGTCAGAAAGGGCAGGGTCTTCATGGCCCTGCCCCTCCAATGAGTTGTAACGGCGGCCCGTCGTATATTGCGGCGGGCTGTCGTCGTACAGAAGGCTTACTCCCAGTAAGAATTGCCCTGTCTTTCCTTGGTCGGAATCTCCCAGGTCATGCGGTTGATGGAAATAGCATTCTTGCTCCACTGGTTGGCTCCGCGTGCAGGCACTTCGTTCCAGCGCTTGCAGTTGTAGAAGGCCCAGTCGGCTTCGCCCCAGGTCTCGATGCGCCACTGCAGCTTCACCATATCCATCACGGTCATACCCTGCATACTGTTGTCGCAGGTCATGGTGGGCTTGCCGGGAAGCGTGCGGGCAGCAAGCAGGATGTTGAGCTGCTCCTTGGCCTTAGCCTCTTGGTTGGTCTGAGCGTAGGCCTCGGCCAGCATCAGACGCACTGTGGAAGCGCGCATGTAAACAAGGTCGCTCGTCGTGGCCTCATGCGAATGGTTGGTGTAGCCAATGCCTTCGCTGGCTGCGAACTTCAAGGATGTGTACTTCGGCATAGTGTACTTATACCACGTGGTATCGGTCTTGCCAGCCTGCGTGCTGTACTGGTTGAAGTTCTCGAAGTCGGAAGGCAGGATGCAAGCCTTACGGCAGTCGTTGTCGGAGAGCTTGTTGTAGATGTTGGCATCCACCTGGTACCAGCCACTCATGCTGTGGAAGAGTGGGTTGAGATTGCCGAAGTAGCAGGAGGAGCCGCCACGCTTGGTGCCCCACATGGCCTCAGGATTCTTGTCGATGTTGAAGAAGGCGTTCTGGTCGGCATTGAAGGTGGTGCCGTTCCATCCTTTGTCATTGCGGCTGTTCACATCCTTCAGCAGAGTGGCCTTCATGCCGTAGTTGTCGGCGCTGATAAGGTTGGGGTAGTGCTTCAGAATGTCCTCGCAGGCTGCTATGGTCAGAGCGTAGTCCTTCGTGTCGAGACCTGTGCGGGCGAGCTCATACTGAGCCACGCCGCAGTCGATGTCGTGGATGTTGTCATCGTCGGAGCCTTTGGCCACGGTGTAGCCTTCAGTGCCGAGAGCCGAGAACTTGAAGTCGGCCACGCACTGCTTCAGAGTTGTCTTTATCCAATCCCATGTAGCCTTGACTGAGAGAGGTTGCTTGGGATTGTTGTATTTCCATTCGTCGTAGATGGGCCATCCTTGCTTAGTCGTCGAGTTGACATCCTGCATGTCAGTGTAGCGTTCCATGAGCTGGATGTAACCTAAGGCTTTGATGGTGTTGCACTGAGCGCGGTACTGGCGCAGGAGCTGGTCTTTGGCAAGAGCCACAGAGTCTGTCTTGTTGATGTAGAGCAGCGGGTGCAAGGCTGCGGAGATACGGTAGACCGGACCAAGATAGTAGCCGTAGTTCGATACGGCCTGGTCCCTGTTCCACCACTGTAGGGTAGCCTCGTCATTGGTGTAGTAGGTCACCCACGAGCCCTTATATACCTCGGAGCCTTCCACCATGTCGCTCACTTGCAGTGAGCGCCACAGTTCCTGGTTGTATTCATATTGCTCTGAGTTGGAGAATCCGTTGGCGAAGGCTGCATTAGCACTGAGGATGTAGTTCTGCATGTTGTTCACCATGCCCTCGAGCACCATTTTCTTCTTGGCCTCGTCGGTACCGTTGAGAATCTTCTCCGTGATGTCGTCATCGCTGAATCCGTTGGGGTTCTGGACGTCGAGGTCGCCATTACATCCGGTTAGTCCGAGAAGGGCGGCCGCGAACAGTATGTTCTTATATCTGAGTTTCATATTTTTCCTGTTTTATTGTGTTAGAGTTCAAGGTTCAGTCCCAGGGTGACTGTCTTCATCTGCGGGTAGGTTCTTGCGCCCACCTCCATACCACCGATGGTGGAGAGACTTGGGTCGAGACCGGCCTTCTTTGAGAAGAGGAACATGTTATCGAGCGAGAGGTAAGCACGCAGACGGGCAATACCAATCTTCTCGGTGAGGGTCTTAGGCATGGTGTAACCGAAGGTGATGTTCTTTATGCGCAGGTAGGAGGCGCTGAAGAGCGACATATCAGTCCAGTTGTAGCCACCGAAGGTTGCTCCATCGAGGTGGAGACTGTAGCTGTCGTTGGTCCACCACTGCATGGGGAAGTAAGCACCCTTGTTCTCCGGAGTCCAGGTGTTGCCGATGACGTCGCGCGAGAGACCACGGCGGTCGTCGCTACCGGCGATAGAAGAAGTAGCATAAAGTTCGTTGCCGTAGTCGACAGAGAGGAACTTGCCACCTAACTGATAGGCTGCCACAATACTGAGGTCGAAGTCCTTATAGCGGAACGAAGTGGAGAAGCCACCTATCCAGTCGGGAGTAGCCGTACCCATCTCGTAGCGTGATGCATCCGAAGGATTGTTGGTCCTTACGTTCTCACCCACCTTGTATTTGGCGTAGCGTCCGTCGTGGTCGCCTTTGTTCACATCTGCGTAGGTCACGCGGTGCCAGTACATGGGCAGCCCCGTGTTCTCGTCGACTCCGGCATACTTAAAGATATAGAGGTTGTAGAGGTCCTTGTGCTCACCGCGGAGATAGAAGACGCCGCGGTTCTGATAGCCCGAAGTACCACTGCTGGCCCAGGCATCATTTCCGGCAGTCCAGCAGCCCTTGGGCAGATCGATGGTCTCGTCCCAATGAGGTTTCTGCTCTTCGGGAACGTCGACGAGCGTGGTGCGGTAGTGCGTGCCATTGGTGGCCACGTGCCAGGTGAAGTTCTTGGTGCGGATGATGTCGGCACCCAACTCAAGCTCTATACCGGCGTTGCGAATCTTGGCGCAGTTGCGTGTGCGCGTGGATTGGCCAAGGTTGGCCAGGGGCGATACGGCCTGAGCGAAGAGCGAGTTCACCGTGAGGTTGTTGTAGTAGTCGATGCTACCCGTGATGCGGCTGTTCAGCACGGAGAAGTCGAGACCGAGGTCGAACTGATGGACATTTTCCCAGGTGATATCGTCCTGAGCAGGAGATCCCGGAGCGTTAATCTTGAAGGTGTTTGGCGTGCCATAGGCGCTCGAAGTGGTCTTCCACGATGCTACGCCGTAGGACCAAGTGTTATTGGTGTACCAGCTTGTGACTCCGTTTGAGTTACCTGTGACACCATAGCTGAAACGCAGTTTGGCGTTGTCGAGCCAGGTGCGTGTAGGCTTCATAAAGGCTTCGTCGGAGAGGCGCCAGCCGCCACCGATTGACCAGAACGTACCCCAGCGCTTGTCCTTGCGGAACTTTGAGGCACCGTCGCGGCGCAGGGTAGCCGAAGCGTAGTAACGCTCAGCATAGCTGTAGTTGGCGTTGCCGAAGTAGGCTTCGGTGCGGTATTTGTCGAGTCCCCATCCCGGAATGCCCAGGCCGTAGCCGGTACCGCCGAGTAGGTTCTTAATCTGAGCAAAGTTGCCGGGAATCACTTCGCCTGGCAGGAGCTCATAGCCCGTGCCGATGTTGACGTTCTTGCGGTCGATGCTCTCGTACTCGTGTCCGAAAAGGGCATCCACGTGATGCACCTTGTTGAAGTCCTGCGAGTAGGTGAGCAGTTGCTGGATGTCCATCGTGCGGGTGGTCATGGTCCAGAGGTTCATGCCGCCGTAGGGGGCTCCGCGGCCAGCCTGGCTGTTCATGTATTTAGTGTGCCTGAAGTTGTTCTCATCCATATTGAAGTTGTTACGGAAGGTGAAGTACTTCAGGAAGTGAGCCTCGGCGTAGGTACGTGCCGACCACACGGCGATGTCCTGTTGCTGGTAGTTGGTGTCCACCTCTTTGAGCAGGTCACGTCCCCAGGCGTTGCCGTCCTGCATGTAGGTGGAGCCTAACGGCGAGTAAGTACGGTGGTTGCCGTAGTTGAGCACGGCATTGCCGTTGGCATCGTAGACGCGGTTGCCGTCCTTGTCGTACTGGTAGTAGGACACGAGCGGACTCCATCCGAGCACATATTCAAAGGTATTACCCGAAGAGGCACCGATGTTTCGGGCGCCCCACTTACCGGCCATCATGCGTGTCTGGGTGTTGGAGTAGCTAATGTTGCTTCCAATCTTCAGCCAGCTCAGCACGAGGGCGTCCATGTTGGCGCGACCGCTGTAACGACGGTATTTGGTGTTGCGCACGTAAGACGGGTCGTCCTGATAGCCCAGCGAGAAGTAGTAGTGCATACGCTCGTTACCACCGCTGGCCGATACGTTGTACTGCTGGCGGAAGCGCGTCTTCAGCAGCAAATCCTCCATCGTCTCGTTGTTGTAGAGCAGTTTGGCGTTGGGATTGATTCTGCCCGTTGACGGGTCCACAAGATAGGCTCCGCTCATGGTGGCACTGGAGTTCTTGTCCTTGCCCGTTATGGTGTAGACGGCACCAGGCACGTAGTAGGCCATGTCGTTACCGAGAGCGTTCTTCTGGAAGTTAGTCTCGCTGCCAGTGTAGTCGAAGAGGTGCTGGCTGGCGAAGAGGCGTGCTTCCTCGTCGGTGTGGTTAGGATTGTTGACGTTGGAGGTGTAGACACCATTCTTCATCACGGGCAGTCCGTTGTTGACGCCGTAGCGATAGGAATTGTAGATACACTTCCAGGTGTACTCATAGATTTCGGCAGCGCTGTCCATGCTGTTGTAGTCGTGCGGACCGGCCGAGTTCCATCCCCAGCGTGCATCGAAGGTGATGCGGGCCTTGCCCGACTGTCCACTCTTCGTTGTGATGAGGATAACGCCGTTGGCTGCACGCGAACCGTAGAGAGCTGTCGAGGCAGCGTCCTTCAGAATGGTGATGTCGGCGATGTCGTCGGGGTTCAGTCTTGACAGCGGGTTCTCGGTCTCGCTGTTGGTCTGCTGCATCACACCGTCGACCACAACCAGGGCGTTGGAGCTGTCTCCATTGGCTGAGCTTACACCGCGGATACGGATACCGGTATCCAGACCCGGCTGACCGTCGACAGAAGCAATCTGAATACCAGGGGCTGAACCTTCGAGAGCACGCGAGACGGTTGTGGTGTTCTGAACTTGAATGTCCTTGGTGTTGACTTGTGAGAGCGAGCCCGTGAGGCTCTTCTTAGCGCGCGTTCCGTAAGCAACGACTACCACCTCGTCGATGTTTTCAGAACTGTCACTCATGGTGATTTTGGTATCGGCCCTTGCAGTCACCTCCAGCTGCTTGAAGCCGATGTAAGAGACAATCAGCTTTGTCCCCGGCGAGACGGCCAGTTTGAACTTTCCGTTCACATCGCTGACCGTGGCATTCTTGGGATTTCCCTTTTCTACAACCGAAGCTCCGATAATGGGCTCTCCGGTGGCGTCAGTTACAGTCCCTTCAATAGTCCGTTTGCTGGACTGCTGCAGGGCTTCGGCGTCGTGGTTTCTCTCTGGTCCTGCATAGGTCACTGCAGGCATCATGGCAAGAAACGACAATGCACACAGGCAAGCGACCTGTCTGCTTTGCTTTCGCAAATTTTTCTTGTTTTTTCCTTTCATAGAAAGAGTATTAAGAGATATTAAGTAGGATTATTGTGTACGCCCCTTTTCCATTCGAACAAGCCGGGCCGATGGTCCTTTGCCTGCCTTCTGTCCCAGGGACAGCTTTCTGTTTTATCTTTCTCTTTCGCCAACAGCCAGCATTAGATGCGTATCTCGCCGGATCATGGATATTGCTTTAACGTTTTTTCTTCTATCGCAGGCAAATTTATATATAATTCCCTAAACTTCCAAATTTTTTTGTCATTTCTTTCTGTTTTCATCGTATGTTAACAGATTCGTTATTTCTTTTGATGTTTCTGTGAATCCTTTACTCCCGCTGGCGTTCTGCCTCTGTGACAGCTGACTCGCTGAAAGTGCCTATGTAAAATAAGGTATATATAATAAGGTATTTAAGTTCCGCAAGCGCTTATGCTCCTTCTGAGTGGTAGTGTCTCGCTGATGGATACAGATTTTTGTCAAGGAAGATGAGTTCCAAACAGAGAGAGTGTGCAATGGAAAACTTTGATTTTTGATACGGAAAAAGGCGCGTTAAATAATGCTAACACTAACCGAATCCTTTACAAATGAAAATCTCGAAATAGAGAAAATC
>OMVH01000256.1 GCA_900314365.1 uncultured Prevotella sp.
CGATAGCTATAAATGTGGCGGTGTGGCGGTGTGGCGGTGTGGCGGTTGAGGAGAGGAAAGAAAAAGGGCGGGAAGTTGGAGAGCTCGGAAAAAAGCGCAATGGTCAAGGGATGAACCTTGCGGGCAGGCTGCGGAAGAAAGGGGTGAACAAAACGTTCACCGTCCCTCTTGGACGATTCTCCGAGACTGGGGACGGCTCTCAATAACGAATCGTTATCGAGTTTCGGACACCCTCGGAATGAAGAATGCTCTTGCCCCACATGTAGAACAGGAGGGAACCCCTCACCCTGAATGAGGGTAGTGGTTCTAACAGCAAGAGCAGCCAAACGTTGTCCCGCGCGCCAGGGGACTCTTAAGATAATGGGGCCCTAAAACAGGGCACCCTCGGAGGACCGCAGAATATGGCCATCATCTACGTCACGGAGCTCTCTGCCCCCTCATGCGCGGAGTGCAGCGAGCCCTGGTTCGTGGGAAAGGATGTGGCCGAGGCACTGGGATACAAAGACACGGTTAATGCTTTGAAAAGGCATATTGACGAGGAAGATAAGCTGTGGTGGCAATTCACCACCTCAGGTCAGCGTCGCGGCATGACCATCATCAACGAGTCGGGCCTCTATTCTCTCGTTCTCTCCTCCAAGCAGCCGTTTAAGCATTGCCATCTTGTGCGGGATACCGACGCCCGTCCTTAAATGTCCACTGCAAGTGGACACTGAAGCTTATGGCGGGGAAACAAGCTGTGACCCTAACTTCAAACTTCACTTGCGTAACACCGTAACACCGTAACACCGTAACATAAGGCCGATTCTGACATGCGTACGAAAAATCGGCGAAAATGAGACTATAGAGTAAAAATATATTACAATATTATATAATCTATTAATTATAAATTAGTTGTAATATTCTATTTCTTTTTTCTTTCTTTACATTTAGCGTTTTCCGAACATGCGATAGCTATAAATGTCGCGTTGTTGCGTTGTTGCGTTTGCAGGAGACGTAAGGGCCCACCCGAAACCCTGTGGTTTTAGTTCCTATTTTTATAACAAAAACAAGAAAACCCTTTGTGCCAGCGTCAAGGGCTAACCTCATTTCGAGATTCCCAATCCACGAGCCCACCGAAGGAATCTACATGGGGAAGAGTCCGTAGAGACGGTCGTCGATGTTGTCGGTAATCTTCTTGAAGTCCATCGGGTCGTCACGGAAGTTGGAATGGTCACCGTCCACAATCATGAGCTTACCCCGGTAGCCGGCAATCCAATCCTCATAGCGTTTGTTGAGTCCGTTGAGATAATCGATGCGTATGGACTTCTCGAAGTCACGTCCCCGCTCCTCTATGTGAGAGACGAGCGTGGGGATGCTCGAACGGATATAGATGAGCAGGTCGGGCTCTTTGACGAGTGATACCATGAGCCGGAAGAGGTCGGAGTAGTTGTCGAAATCACGATCGCTCATGAGTCCCATGTCGTGAAGGTTGGGTGCGAAGATTTCAGCATCCTCGAAGATGGTACGGTCCTGCACGATGGTGTCCTTGCTTTTTGAGATTTCGACGACATCGCGAAAACGCTTGTTGAGAAAATAGATTTGCAGATTGAACGACCACCGGGCCATATCCTCGTAATAATCCTCCAAATAGGGGTTGTTGTCCACAGGCTCGTAATGAGGAATCCATCCGAATCTCTTGGCGAGCATACGGGTGAGCGTAGTTTTGCCACTACCTATATTTCCGGCTATAGCGATATGCATGATTGTGAGATTATTTTATTGTTTGACTTCGAAAGCACTGTCACCGCGGAACAGTCCGTAGAGGCTGGCATCAATACGGTCGACAATCTGAGCAAAATCAGTAGGCCGATGCTCGAAATCGAGTGCGCCCGCCTCCACCACGAGCACCCGTCCGGTATAATGGTTGAAGATGAAATCCTCGTAGCGAGCGTTGAGCTCCTTGAGGTATTCGATGGAAATCTGCTGTTCGTAGCTTCTGCCACGAAGCTGGATGCGGCCTATGAGCTGCGGCACCGTGGCACGGAGATAGACCATCAGGTCGGGCAGTTTCAGCAGCGACATCATGTTTTCGAAGAGCTCCATGTAGGTCTGGAAATCGCGGTCAGAGAGGTTGCCCATAGCCCGGTTGGCAGCCGCGAAGACGTGGACACCCTCATAGATAGTGCGGTCCTGCACAACAGTCTTTCCGCAGCGTGCTATGTCGAGCAGGTCGCGGAAGCGTTGCTTGAGGAAGAACACCTCAAGATTGAAGGCCCACCGCCGCATGTCATGGTAGTAGTCCTCCAGATAAGGGTTGCTCCCGACAGGCTCGAAACGCGCCTCCCAGCCGTATTGCTGGGCAAGCATACGGGTAAGCGTAGTCTTTCCGCTTCCTATATTTCCGGCTATGGCGATATGCATGGAGTGAAGTTTGTTTTCAGTCTGCAAAAGTACAACAAAGGGAAAGAACGGACAAGAAAAAGGTGGTTTATTTTTTTCACAAGGCCTTGGAAGCATGAACTGGCAGGAGAATTCGGAGGGATCGGAGGGTTCGGAGTATTCTGAGTATTCTGAAAATTCTGAGTATTCTGAAAATTCTGAGTATTCCGAGTATTCTGAAAATTCTGAGTATTCCGAAAATTCCGAGTAATCTGATTCCTTTAGCAATAGAAACCAGATTGACTAACAAGTGATAAAAATGTACAAAAAGGGGACAGCCATTTCGCTAATTCGATAATAAATAGTAACTTTGCATCGGGGAAGCATTTTTTGCTGCCTTATTGTTTTATTAATAGTTACAGGAACAGCAATCATCAAACAATAAAATGAGCAAACAGACAGAGAAAATCAAGGAGCTTGTGGCAAAGCGCGAGCAAGCCCGGCTCGGCGGAGGCCAGAAAGCCATCGACAAACAGCACGCCCGCGGCAAGTACACCGCCCGCGAACGCATTGACATGCTTGTAGACAAAGGCTCTTTCGAGGAATACGACATGTTCAAACTCCACCGTTGCCACAACTTCGGTATGGAGAAGAAGAAATATCCTGGCGACGGTGTCGTAGCCGGCAGCGCCACCATCGACGGCCGTCTGGTTTACGTCTACGCACAGGACTTCACCGTCAACGGAGGCTCCCTCTCTGAGACCATGTCGGAAAAGATATGCAAGGTCATGGACATGGCCATGCGCAACGGTGCCCCCGTCATCTGCATGAATGATTCCGGCGGTGCCCGCATCCAGGAGGGCATCTGCGCACTGGCAGGCTACGGCGAGATCTTCGAACGCAACATCCTGGCCAGCGGTGTCATCCCCCAAATTAGCGCCATCATGGGTCCCTGTGCCGGAGGTGCCGTCTATTCACCAGCACTCACCGACTTCATCATCATGACAGAGGGCACGAGCTACATGTTTCTCACCGGTCCGAAGGTGGTGAAAACCGTCACGGGCGAGGATATCGACTCCGAGCATCTCGGCGGAGCCAGCGTACATGCCACCAAGAGCGGTGTCACCCACTTCACGGCCAAGACCGAGGAAGAGGCCATGACACTCATTCAGACCCTGCTAAGCTATATACCCTCCAACAACACGGAGGAAGCTCCACGCGTGGAGTGCACCGACCCCATCGACCGCAAGGCCGACGAGCTCAACGACCTTCTCCCCGACGACCCCAACAAGGCCTACGACATGTATAAGGTCATAGCTGCCATCACCGACGAGGGTGAGTTCTTCGAGGTGCAACCCAAGTTTGCCAAGAATATCATCACCGGCTTTGCCCGCTTCAACGGCCAGAGCGTGGGCATCGTGGCCAACCAGCCCTCAGCCTACGCCGGTGTGCTCGACGTCAACGCCAGCCGCAAGGGTGCCCGTTTCGTGCGCTTCTGCGACGCCTTCAACATCCCCATCGTGAGCCTTGTCGACGTCCCCGGCTTCCTCCCCGGAACCGGTCAGGAATACAACGCCGTGATTCTCCACGGAGCCCAGCTTCTCTATGCCTACGGTGAGGCCACAGTGCCCAAGGTGACCATCACACTGCGCAAGAGCTACGGCGGCAGCCACATCGTTATGGGATGCAAGCAGCTGCGTGCCGACATCAATTTTGCATGGCCTACTGCCGAAATAGCCGTTATGGGAGCTTCAGGAGCCGTTGCCGTTCTCTGTGCCAAGGAAGCCAAGGCTAAGAAGGAAGCAGGAGAGGACGTGGGCGCATTCCTTGCAGAGAAGGAAGAGGAATACACAGAGATGTTCGCCAATCCCTATCAGGCCGCACAGTATGGCTATATCGACGACGTGATAGAGCCGCGCAACACCCGTTTCCGCATCTGCCGCGCACTGGCTCAGCTCGCCCACAAGAAGCAGAGTCTGCCCGCAAAGAAGCACGGATGCATGCCGATGTAAACAAAAAAGCCAATAAGGAATCATGGACAAGAATATCTATGCCGCCATAGCCATGGCGCTCTATGAATATCAAGGCAACAACGTGCACGACACAGAGCCCGGCATCATCACCATCAAGCCCAAGCAGACGCTATGGGATGCCAAGTTCCTCTCGTTCACTCCCAAACCATAACCCAAGAAAAGATGAAACAGTTCAAATATACCATCGACGGTAAGGAATACCAAGTCGAGATTGGCGAGATAAGCAACGACTTCCTCGCCGACGTGAAAGTCAATGGCGAATCCTTCAGTGTTCAGCTTGAGAAGCCCGCAGAGCCGGAGAAGAAGAAAGTGGTGCTCGGCAAACCCGCTGAGCAACAGGAGGAGAGCGCTGAGCCCGCAGCCAACATCAACGCCGCCAATGCCGTTAAAGCCCCGCTCCCCGGCACCATCACCGACATCAAAGTAGCCGTGGGCGACGAAGTCAAAGCAGGCGACACGCTCGTGGTTCTCGAGGCCATGAAGATGGCCAATAACATCGAGGCCGAGCGCGACGGCAAAGTCACGGCCGTCTGTGTTAAGAATGGCCAAAGCGTCATGGAAGACGATCCGCTCGTGGTCATCGAGTAAAACCAAACGTCAAAAAAAACAAAAGAGAATAAAAAGGCAATATGGCAAAGAAAATATTATTTGTAAACCAGGAGATGACACCCTACGTGCCCGAGACAGAACTCGCCTCCAAAGGGCGGCAGCTGCCCGGCGCCATGCAGGAAAGGGGACTCCAGATACGTACATTCATGCCCAAATGGGGAACCATCAACGAGCGCCGCGGACAGCTTCACGAAGTGCAGAGGCTCTCGGGCATGAATGTCGTCATCGACGATACCGACCATCCCCTGCTCATCAAAGTGGCCTCTATCCCGCAGATCAGACTCCAAGTCTATTTCATCGACAACGAGGACTATTTCACCCGTAGGAAGATGACCGAGGACGAGGCCGGCGAGGAGTATCCCGACAACGGTGAACGAGCCATTTTCTTTGCCAGAGGTGTCTTGGAAACAGTAAAGAAGCTGCGCTGGACCCCCGACGTTATCCTCTGTCAGGGATGGATGGCCGCTGCCATTCCCATCTATGTCAAGACAGCCTATCACGACGAGCCCACCTTCAACCGCGCCAAGGTCGTCACCTCGCTCTTCGAGAAGCAAATCAAGGGCGACCTCGGCACAAAGTTCAAAAAGTGCCTCGAGTATAAGTCAGCCAACGCTTCCCTGCTGAAGCCCTACAACGAGAAGTTCGACTTCCTGGAGCTTGGCAAGCTTGCCATCGACTACAGCGACGGCGTTGTGGAAGCCGGTCAGGACATCAGTCCCGAGCTCATAAGCTACGCCAAGGGAAGCGGATGCCCCTATCTAGAACATCAGGAGGGCGACCCGACCGATGCCTACATCGACTTCTTCAATAAGCTCGCACCCGATGCCGAATAAGCAGCGGAAGCGATAATCTCTTTACTAAGCTTTATTCCACAATGAAAAGAAAGCTCTTCTTCTGCGCCCTTGCTGTCATCGCACTCTACTCATGCGATGACACCACCGACGGCATAGGTACAAGCCTCATCGACAGACTCGACAAGCTCGAAGTTTCCTCCGACACCTTCAAGGTCACCACGAGGTCGGTCATCGCCGACTCCGTGCTCTCAAGGTCGACTACAGGCTACCTCGGACGAATCCGCGACCCGGAGACGGGCAACTACATCACGAGCGACTTCATGACTCAGTTCCACACCTTTGAGGACTATACGTGGCCCAACGAGAATATGATTGTGAGCAAGGCCGACGACGGCAAAGTCATTGCCGACTCCTGTGAACTGAGGCTCTTCTATGACACCTACTACGGTGACTCGCTCGCACCGCTGAGAGTTTCGGTCTATGAGATGCAGAAACCCATGAAAGAGAGTCAGCATGTCTACTCCAACTTCGACCCTCTAAAAGAAGGCTACGTGCGCACTAACGGTATTGCCGTAAACAAATCGTTCACGCTAAACAATCAGTCGTTGAGTGAGGAAACAAAAAATTCAAGCTCTTATACCCCCAATATCAGCATCAAGCTCAACGAGCCCTACACCGACAAGGAAGGAAACCACTATAATAATTTCGGCACTTACATGATGCGGAAATACTACGAGGACCCTTCCAACTACAAGAATTCCATCACCTTCATCAACAACGTGGTGCCTGGATTCTATGTGAAGCTCACGAACGGTCTCGGCGCTATGGCCAATATCTATGTCACGCAGCTCAACGTCTACTTCCGCTACAACTACAACGACTCCACCGTCACTGGCTCCTCGTCGTTCTCCGGAACCGAAGAAGTGCTCCAGGCCTCTCACATCAGTAATGATGCCAAACGGCTTGAAGAGCTTGCAGCCGACAACAGCTGCACCTATCTGAAGACTCCCGCCGGCATCTTCACCGAGGTGACGCTCCCTGTGGAAGAAATCTACAACGGACATGAGGGCGAAAACATCAACACGGCTAAGATAACGCTGCAGAGAGTAAACGACTCCAAGGAGAGCGACTACGCCTTCGGCTATCCTTCAACAGTGCTCATCCTGCCCGCAGACAGCCTCTACTCCTTCTTCGAGAACAACGACATTGCCGACAATAAGATTTCCTATTTGGCTTCGTATTCGAGCACGACCAACGGCTACACCTTCAGCAACATCTCCGGAATGATTAAGCAGATGAAGGAAAACCACGATGCAGGAAACACATCACCCAAATGGAACAAAGCTGTCATCGTTCCCGTGACGACTACTTACTACACCTCGAACAGTGTACAGGTGCTCACAAAGGTCACTCACGACATGTCGCTTTCAAGTACAAGGCTGGTCGGTGGCTCGGATAATAAGAGGGGCGACATCAAGTTGGCCGTCATCTATTCGAAATATAAATAATGGCTGACAACTATCTTGAGCGGCACCGTGAAGAATATGAGCAGCGCAAAGCCAACTGGCTGAAGCGCAAACGCCATTTCCCTCACTCCAAGCCCTCTCCTCCACAAAAGCCCGACGACGAGGCGCTCTGAAAGTAACTTCAACAATCTTATCTCTGCGACAGAAAGTAATAAAGAATTAACGGAACCGAAAACAACGTTGTGTTGTTGACGGTTCCGTTCTTTTTATTACTATTAAGCTAATACTCTTATTGGTCTGATTACTCTGATTATTCTGATTATTCCGATTATTCTGATTACTTATCCTTGC
>OMVH01000220.1 GCA_900314365.1 uncultured Prevotella sp.
TAGAGCATCTGCCTTACAAGCAGAGGGTCGGCGGTTCGAATCCGTCAACGCCCACTTTGGGGTGTGTCTCCGTAGTTCTTCGGAATTGCGGGGACTTTTTGTTTGCCCTGGGCCTGCGTGCTCATGTCAGCCCTTTCCCCACCATCCGTTCGGCATTCTTGTGTTAATGCCCCTTGTTTCTTACAGTTACTAAGGCTCTTTTCTTATTTTTTAGAAACTTTATAACTGCTTCTTATCGGCCTTCAAAATATAATTGCTAATTTTGCAACGAATTTATAGATTGTGATATGAAACTGGATACACTGACTGCAATCTCGCCTATTGACGGTCGTTATAGATCTAAGACAGAGCCGTTGGCTGACTATTTTTCAGAGTATGCCTTGATACGATTCCGCATCCATGTCGAGATAGAGTATTTCATCTCCTTGTGCGAATTGCCTCTGCCTCAGTTGGCAGACTTTGACCACAGCCTCTTCGACAGGTTGCGCTCCATCTACCGTGACTTTGGTGAGGAGGGTGCAGCACGCGTGAAGGACATCGAGAAGATAACCAATCACGACGTCAAAGCTGTGGAATACTACATCAAGGAGCAGTTCGACAGCATCGGAGGACTCGACAAGTACAAGGAGTTTGTGCATTTCGGCCTCACCTCGCAGGATATCAACAACACCAGTATGCCTCTTGCCATCAAGGAGGCGCTTCGTGATGTCTACTATCCTATGTTGGAGGAACTGATTTCGCTCTTGCGCACTTATGCAGAAGAGTGGAAGGACGTGCCCATGTTGGCACGCACTCACGGTCAGCCAGCTTCGCCAACAAGGTTAGGTAAGGAAGTCGAAGTCTACGTCTACCGTCTCGACGAGCAGCTCAAGAGCCTCAGAGCTTGCCGCATCACGGCTAAGTTCGGTGGTGCTACGGGCAATTTCAATGCTCATCATGTGGCCTATCCCCATATCGACTGGAAGGCCTTTGCCAATAGGTTCGTCAGCGAAAAACTCGGACTGGAGCGCGAGCAGTTCACTACTCAAATAAGCAATTACGACTGTCTTGGAGCGGTCTTTGATGCCATGCGCCGTATCAATACCATCCTCATTGACCTTGACCGTGATTTCTGGATGTACATCTCCCTTGAGTATTTCAAACAGAAGATTAAGGCCGGGGAGGTCGGTTCCAGTGCGATGCCTCATAAAGTGAACCCCATCGATTTCGAGAACAGCGAGGGCAACCTCGGCATGGCCAATGCCGTGCTGCAGTTCCTTGCCCAGAAGTTGCCAGTCAGCCGTTTGCAGCGCGACCTTACTGATTCCACCGTGCTTCGCAATGTCGGCGTACCTTTCGGTCATTCGCTCATCGCTTTCCAAAGCACACTGAAGGGATTGCACAAGCTGATTCTCAACCGCGACAAGATTTATGCCGACCTCGACAACACGTGGGCTGTCGTGGCTGAGGCCATACAGACCATTCTGCGCCGCGAGGGCTATCCCCATCCCTATGAGGCGCTGAAGGAGCTTACGCGCACCAACAAGACGATTACCCAGGCTACTATCAGCGACTTTGTTGAAGGTCTGAACGTGAGTGATGCCGTCAAGGCTGAGCTCCGGGCTATCACGCCGCACAACTATACCGGAATATAAATAAACCCAGAGAGATTCATCAAGATATTATTAACGAGCCGTGAGGCTCACTAAAGTACAACGATTATGGATTCAGAAGAATTGGAAAACAAGACCCAGGATAAGCCTACGGAAAAGACTGACAGCAACCGTGAAGGTTACGCCAAGCCAGCAGGCTATCAGAGAGAATACCGCAGTGACGGTCGGCCTCAGCGTCCCCGTATCCATGTGCAGAGAAGTTACCCCGTGAGCAAGCCTGTCCGCGAGGAGGGTGGTTTCCGCCCCGAGGGATTCGGCGCGGGCCTGCAGTCAAGTGGAAGCACTCAGCAGCCGCAGCGCCGTACCTTCAGACCACGCACAAATAATAACTCTGAGGGTGGCTATCAGCCCCGCCAGAGCTATGGTCACCAGAGCTACCGTCCGAACAACTATCGTCAGGGCTCCGATCAGCAGCAGGGCGGTTATCAGCCTCGCGGCAACTACCGTCCGCGCTACAACAGTAACGACGCTCAGGGGCAAGGCGGCTATCAGCCTCGTGGCTCTTACAACCGCAATGGCGGTTATCAGCCCCGCGGCGGATATAATCGCGATGGCGGCTATAACAACGATGGTAACTTCAACCGTCAGGGCAACTTCAATCGTGGAGGCTATGGTAAGAGCAGCTACAACCGGCCCGGAGGCTACTCCCAGGGCGGTTATCGTCAGCACTCCAGCGACTACGACCCGAACGCCAAGTACAGTCTGAAGAAGCGTATCAGATATAAGGAGGACCATATCGATCCCAATGAACCTATCCGTCTGAATAAGTACCTTGCCAATGCGGGAGTGTGCAGCCGTCGTGAAGCCGATGAGTACATCCAGGCAGGCGTGGTGACCGTCAACGGAGAGGTCGTAACGGAGCTTGGCACCAAGGTGCATCGTTCCGACGAGGTGAAGTTCCACGATCAGCCCGTGTCGCTGGAGCAGAAGGTCTATGTGCTGCTCAATAAGCCTAAAGGTTATGTCACGACCAGCGATGACCCTCAGCAGCGCAAGACCGTTATGGACCTTGTGAAGGATGCTTGCCCCGAGCGCATCTATCCTGTGGGCAGGCTCGACCGTAATACCACGGGTGTGCTCCTGCTTACTAACGATGGTGATTTGGCCAGCAAGCTCACTCATCCGAAGTTCCTCAAGAAGAAAGTCTATCACGTCACGCTCGACAAGAATGTCTCTGAAGCAGATATTCAGAAGATTGCCGAGGGTGTGGAGCTTGAGGACGGTGAGGTGCATGCAGATGCTATTGAGTATGCCAGCGACACCGATAAAAGCCAGGTGGGCATAGAAATTCACAGCGGCAAGAACCGTATTGTGCGACGCATCTTCGAGAGTCTCGGCTACCGTGTGGTGAAGCTCGACCGCGTGCTCTTCGCCGGTTTGACAAAGAAGAACCTTCGTCGCGGTGACTGGCGCTTCCTCACGGAGAAGGAAGTGGATATGCTCCGTATGGGTGCTTTCGAATAACTTGATACTGTTTAAGACAAAGATTGTTCATGAAACGTACAAAGGTTGTTGATGCTCTGAAGAGCACCAACTATGATCAAGATATACTTGTAAAGGGCTGGGTGCGCTCTCACCGCAGCAGTAAGGCTGTGGACTTCCTCGCACTCAATGATGGTTCTACTATCAAGAACGTGCAGGTGGTAGTCGACCCCTCTACGGTCGATGAGGAACTGCTTAAGAGTATTACTACGGGAGCCTGCGTCGGTGTCACTGGAAAGCTCGTAAAGAGCCAGGGAGCCGGTCAGGCCGTGGAGGTGCAGTGCCGTGAGCTCGTTGTCTACGGCCTCTGCCCGTCGGATTATCCCATGCAGAAAAAGGGGCAGAGTTTCGAGTACATGCGCAAGTATGCTCATTTGCGTCTTCGCACTAACACCTTTGGGGCTGTGATGCGCATCCGGCACAATATGGCCATAGCCATCCACAAGTATTTTCACGATCACGGTTTCTATTATTTCCATACACCGCTTATCACGGCCAGTGATGCTGAGGGCGCCGGAGAGATGTTCCAGGTGACCACACTCGACCTCGACCGGGTTGCTAAGAGTGGTGAGGTGGATTACACAAAGGACTTTTTTGGTAAGAAGACCAACCTCACCGTGTCTGGGCAGCTTGAGGGCGAGCTCGGAGCTACAGCTTTAGGGGCTATCTATACGTTTGGTCCTACTTTCCGTGCCGAGAACAGCAATACGCCCCGCCATCTGGCCGAGTTCTGGATGATTGAGCCTGAGGTGGCATTCCTCGACAAGGAGGAGCTGATGGACCTTGAGGAGGACTTCATCAAATACTGTGTCAACTGGGCTTTAGAGCACTGTGCCGATGACTTGGAGTTCCTCAACAAGATGATAGATAAGACGCTCCTGCAGACGCTGCGTCTCGTTACGAACGAGAAGTTTGTCCGTCTTCCTTATACCGAGGGCATCCGCATCCTTGAGGAGGCAGTGAAGAACGGCCATAAGTTCGAGTTCCCTGTCACAGGGTGGGGGATGGACCTCAGCAGCGAGCACGAGCGTTATCTTGTGGAGGAGCATTTCAAATGCCCTGTCATCATGACCGACTACCCGCGTGAGATAAAAGCTTTCTACATGAAGCTTAACCCCGACGGCAAGACCATGCAGGGCACAGATGTACTCTTCCCGCGTATCGGTGAGATTATTGGTGGCTCTGTGCGTGAGGAGAGCTATGAGAAGCTGACTCACGAAATTGATGTCCGTGGAATGAAGCGTGAGAGCTATAGCTGGTATCTCGATACGCGTAAGTACGGCAGTTGCCCCCATGCAGGTTTCGGACTGGGTTTCGAGCGTCTCATACTGTTCGTCACGGGAATGCAGAACATCCGCGATGTCATTCCTTTCCCGCGTACTCCCAAAAACGCTGAGTTCTAAGCAGCGCATTGGCAAAAATATATGAAAAGGGAGGATACCTTATGTAGGCGTCCTCCCTTTTCGACTATTATATATTGTCTAAAGCTTTAATGGCACTGATGTGTCAAATCTTGTTCTCACGGTTGCGCAGCTCACTGGGGGTACAGCCGAAATTGCGTCGCACGTAACTCGAGAAGAACGAGTCGTTCTCGAAGCCTGCTTCCATGGCTGCCTCGTGGATAGAAAGGTCGCTCTTGGCCAATAGCTGATGAATTTGTTGGTTCATATAGTACTTCAGCCATTTTCCGGCAGTTTGGTGACTCTGTTCCTTGCAGACAGTGGAGAGGTACTTTGGGGTCACTCCCAATTTTCTGGCGTAATAGCTCACGGGATGACGCTTGGCTGGTTTTTCGGCTAAAATGCTGAGGAAGTGCTGCATGAGCCACTGGCGCTGTTCTCCATAGAC
>OMVH01000202.1 GCA_900314365.1 uncultured Prevotella sp.
CTCCCTGTTTCCCTACCTGCTCTTGAAGAATGCCATAGAGCAGTCCGCTTTCCTTCTTGCCTGGGACGACGTAGGGACTTATACCATCCGGAAACTGATGTCCCTCTAACACTTGCACCCCATTGTAGGTCTCCCCATACTGGCTGTTGCTCTCGCGCCCCACCGTGTACGAAACCCCGGCCATAGCCATGAGGTCGCCCTCATAGCTACAGTCTATAAATACTTGTGCCTTAATAAGTGCGCAAACCGAGGTGTTCTTGAGGCTGTACGCTCTGATGCTGCGTATGGAGCTTTCCCGCTTGTTTACTTTCGCAATGCCATAGTTTTTGAGGATTGGAATGTTTGCGGAGGATATGTAATGGTCAAACACTTCTGAGGCCACATGAGGCTCAAACTGAAAAGCGGGCGCGTCTTTGCCGTAGATGGCTCCGACTCTTTTGTAGAAGTCGAGCGCCATACCCTTTATGATTTCAACCTTTCCAATGTCCGTGAATCCTAATCCTCCGGTTGTCATGCCTCCGATGTGGCCTGATGGCTCAATAATGATGACACTCTTGCCCAGTTTCTTCGCTGTGTAAGCGGCTGTGATTCCTCCGGAAGTAGCTCCGTAAATGCACACATCGACGTTGTATTCTTTCAAGTTTTTCGTCCTGCAGAGGGAGGCTTGCACACATAGTGTCAAGAGGGTAATGAGGATAAGTCTTGTTCTCATACTGTTTTTCATTGAATTATACTTTTGTTGACTTCTCTTGTTTTGTCCGGCTTCATCTGGCTTGTTTCCATCATTTGCCTAATGAGAAGATTTGTTCTGTCCCGCCTTTTTATCAGCCCTGACGCTGAATAGCCGCATGACCTTCTTCACGTCTATCCTTTGCACACGGTCGTGACAGGAGTCCATAGCCTCGCAAGCCGCCAGTCCGCAAGTCTCGCCTAATAGCATATAGACAGGCTCCATGCGGATGCTGCCATAGGCGGCATGCGAAGCTGACAGGCACACGGGCACTATCAGATTCGTGCACTCCTGCTCTTTAGGAGTGACAGCACGGTATGACACAGGATAGGGCTTCTTGATGTGGAGCTGTACATCGCCCTCGTTCTTCACCATTCCGTTGACCACGTATCTGCCACAGTTGTGAGAGTCCATGGTGTAGTCGGCTAAGGCAATGGTGTCGTCGGCCACTACCTTCCCCTCGCAGTAGGGCTGCGTCATCACGAGACGGCCTATCATCCGGCGTGACTCCCTTACATAGAGCTGGGGAGTGATGTGGTTGTTTTCGGGATACTCATCTTTAGGCCATCCCCACTTGTTGAACTCTGCTCTGATATTTTCAGGAATGCGGGGGTCGGTCCATAGAAAGTAGAGAAGGCCTAATGTGTAGTCAAGGTGCGCTTTGTAGATGCTGTCGCGTTCAGCATAAGATGCTTCGGGGTAGTTCCAGTTGCAGCCTATCATGTCGGTGGAGAAAGCGCCGTTGTTGTTCATGTCACATTTGGAATTCGGCATGAAGTCCCATTTCAGACAGTCCCTGAAGGACTTCCAGGGCTGCACCTCTTTCCAGCGTATAAGGAGCTCGTATCTCTTAGGATCGTAGTTGGCGGGCCTGAGGGCAGTGATGGGTATTCTGTTTGCAGGGTCGTGCGTGAGCGTCAGTCTGAAGTTGTAGGCTTGTACGTGGTTGTCGCCTTCTCCCCGGTTGCCCATCTTCTCCGGCATGATACCCCAGAGGAGACCGCTTGCAGGCTTTCCTTTCTCTACGTAAGGGTCGACACCGTCAGGGAATTGGTGCTTGTTGAGCATCTGCACGCCGTTGATGGTCTCGCCGTATTGGGCATTGCCTTCACGACCGACGGTGTAGCTCACTCCAGCTTTGGCCATCAAATCGCCTTCATAGGAGCAGTCCATGAATACGCGCGCGGTGACAGTGACATGGGGAGCTGTGGGGTTGGAAGCACTCTCAAGAACGATGGAGCGTAGTCGGCGCCCTTTTTTTCTTACGGTTGTCAGACGATACTCCATGAGTACATCCGTCACACCCGATTCGTGCAGGAAATCCTTGAAGATGTCTAAGGCCACTTTAGGCTCGAAGGTGAGCATGATGCCATCCTTGCCGTAATGAGCGGCCACTCGCTCGTAGAAGTTGCGAGCCATGCCGCGCAGCACCTCTTTGGGATGATAGATGTCGGTCCAGCCCAGTCCGCCGGCCGTCATGCCGCCGATACGTCTGCTGGGCTCGATGAGCACCACCCGTTTGCCCTGTCGCCGGGCTGTGCAGGCAGCCGTGATGCCTGCCGGGGTGGCTCCGTAGATACAAAGATCCGTGCGGAAACTGTTCTGAGCCAGTAAATTCCCGGGAAGCAGTATAAACAGGGCGAGTAGGAAGAAATGAACGAAATGTGTAGTCATATCTGTATTCTTTAATTGTATTTGGAGTAGCAGTGCGGTCTAATACTTTAGACTCTATTTCGAGAACGGAAAATAAGGTAAAGAAATTGCGATAATGACTTTGTTATTCTTTTTTTGTTGCTGACTACGTTATTGTGTCCTAAATTGAAGTCAGATTTTCTTTGGATTGTTTGTACTTAGTGACTAAAACAGCTGCTAATCTTCACGTCTTGGCTATAAAATGTTTAACTTTATCCTAGATAAATCAATATAATAAATTACTTGGCATTTGAAGAAGTCCGTGGGTGGAACCTGGTGTGGACTAACCTTAAACGGTCTTTAGATAAATGAAGAACGAAGCATCCCTTACACCCTTTAATTGAATTCATTATCTCTTCAACGAAGAAAAACGGGGAGGGTATATATGTGAATCCATTTCCAAGCACCATGAAAGTAAAGATGCCCATGCACATCAATATAACTATATTCTGAGCATTCCGAACTCTATCGGTATGATTTCCATGTCGCAATTTATCACTATCGGAGTACAGTGAGAAATTGTCGTCTTGGTATGTTTTAATACCTTGAAATCAACTAACTTTGAAGTGTGTTCATATCGAAGAATGAATTTTAGGCTCAACCGATATTGTCCGTGGATTGGGGGGCTAACTAAACATTCTGGCGCAAC
>OMVH01000199.1 GCA_900314365.1 uncultured Prevotella sp.
ATTTAACGCCCATTTTTCCGTATCAAAAATCAAAGTTTTCCATTGCACACTCTCCTTGAAAGGAGTGCTCGCAACCATGAAAACAATCCAACATTATCATAGGGGGCAATTGTTTAGGACGGGTGGCAACGACAACTTCGGAGAGGAAGGGCAATAGCATAACACAGATAAGCGGAGCAAACATGAGGTATCGTAGAGGATGGCAAACAAATATCGGACCGCTGAAGTCGAGATATAGTGCTCTCGAGTTCACCTCCCTAACCACAGGACTTATCGGGTGCGCCCCATAGTTATACGACTTATAATTCTTGCTTGCAAATGGGCATGAAAGTCGTCCAAGTACCTGGAAGCTCCCCAAAAGCCTACCTGACAAGGAATTTCCGGCCGTCAATGATTTGCAGACCTCTATACGTTGCTGTCACACGCTGTCCTGCAACGTTATATCGAATCTGGTGACGGCGAAGAGCTTTGTACTGAGGCTGAACTATGCCGGACGGAAGTCCAGTAACGTTTATTCCCCAAGCATTGCCAGCAGTAGTAGCGAAATAAGCTCTGAAAGCTTTAATGCTTCCTCCCTCAGTCAAAGTTTTCGTTTTATTGTGTGCTGCCAGATAGACGGAACCAGCGTCAGGGCTCACTTTATTGAGCGTTCCCACGAAGTCGTATTGCTCCCCTTTCACCATTTCAGCTCCTGCTTCTGCATCAGAGAGCGAAATACTGTCCAATTTGATGATGTCTTGATTATGGGCTGGCCATATAATATAAGGTATACGCGCGCGAATAGAAGCATCCGACCTGAGCGAAAAGTTCAATATCTTCGCATCATCACCTTCGAAAGCAGCCACAAGCGTACCATCACCGAAAGTTTGGGCCACCTGCTCGGCAGTCATAGAGAAAGGCAGAGTGAGTGTGTTCCACTGCCCGGCAGCAAAATTGCGATGCAACTCTACGCAGGCTAAAGGAAAATTGACATAGACATTCTCCACACTGTCGGCATAGAGAAAGAGAGGCGGCTGAATGGGATAGATGACGTAAAGGCCGTCCCTCTGAGCCGCAATGCCCCTCACCAACCCATCAGCCCCAACCGGCAGGATGCGTTCATAGTTCTGTTGCACCACGCCAAAACGGTCGGAGAGTGAAATCTCTCTATCTGTAACATGTACCTCCACCAAATCGGAAAGACAGGTAGCGAGACTGTCAGCTGCGACTCTGCGCGCCTCCACTTTGTTCCCGCTAACCACCGAAAGTTGCTGCACACTTGTCCCCACAATCATGGGAAGACCGTCGGTAAAAGCATACTGCCCCTTCACTACACCATTGAGCACGTCGCCTTCTGAAAGCTTCAAAGCAGAGCGATGGAAGTCGATGGCCGCCGAGGCATCCCTGACAAACACGTCGTCACCGCGGACACAAACCACCTTTGCATCATTCAACTTCAGAGTAGCAGGACCAAAGGTCTGACAAAAGCCTGCTATATCAACCGGTTTGCCCGAGACATCCTTGTCGGTATAGTCGACACAGAAGCGGACACAATAGACAGAATTAGTAAAAGCCTTGATTTGAATGACGAGAGTAGACTTGAAAGCCACAGTTTCCGCACCGATATCAACGTCTCGGAAGTCGTCTCCCAATGTCGCTATAGAATAGTCGGCCACCAGACTATCTCCCACCCAAGCCTTAGCCACTCCTTGTCCTGCCTTAGCATTGGTCTTCAAGAGAAGTCGGATTCCCTTCAGCGAGAGGTTCGCTGGAAGCCCCTTTAGCGTAAGCGTCATCGTGGAGCCCGCCATCAGTTGGAACTTGTTACGTGAATTGTCATTGTAGAAAGAAGCCGTAACACCGTCAGGTGCGCCCTCCAATCTTCCGGAAGAGGTCGACGACTGTATGAACTGTATGGTTCCGTCTGCAGCCAATACCGAGGCGGGACACAGCAAGCAAAATACTACAACAAGCAGTTTCCAGACTATCTTCATAGTTTAAGGCTCAGAGTCATTACATAACATCAGGGCAAATATAGAACAAATCCAATAAAAAGACAAGCCAATCCGCAAAAGAATTACATCCCTACAAGAAAATAACGATGGCAAAGAAAATAAATCGTCCAAAACTTGTAAGGTTGAGAAATTATCATTACTTTTGCACCCGGTTACAAACAAAGGGGCGTAGCCCAGCTGGTTTAGAGCGCTGCAGTCACATTGCAGAGGTCATCGGTTCGAACCCGATCGTCCCTACGAAAGCAGAATAGGCAATAGTCTGTTCTGCTTTTTTTTGATATATCCTTCAAGTCATCGTGTCAAATCAAAATACCGCCGGAAGCATCAGCCTCCGGCGGCACCCTGTTAAAACTGTCCAAGCACGGCAAGTCACGGTCCCTACTGAGGTGTAAACCTCAGTGTATATGTCAATGAGCCTGTGGTAGGACAAGCGTATTTGTCAAGAACGACATCTCCGCCGCAGGAGTTATTGCCCAGTCCACGCTGTGCCGCATCGAAATGTGCATATACTCCGTCGTGCCGCGTGAGGTCATACCAATGTTTGCCATCACTCCACATGGTGTCACCCTTTCCACAATAATCCATCTCATTGAAATGTGAAAGCGAGAAAGCCACATCGCCCTCTGTCATAACTCCCAGCTTCACATTGCCGGAAGCATTTGACAGAATGAGTTCACGCAGCTCCTGATGGTCGCCAAAGGTCTGCGGATGGATATTCTCGTCAATCATATCATCGACGGTAGTAACATAGCGACCGAGACGCGAACCCGACTTTCTGTCGACATAGTTGCTCCAAGGACCACGGGCATAATACTCCA
This sequence comes from uncultured Prevotella sp., assembly GCA_900314365.1. GTDB lineage: Bacteria > Bacteroidota > Bacteroidia > Bacteroidales > Bacteroidaceae > Prevotella. The sequence continues at coordinate 2,813 of OMVH01000199.1, forward strand.
CACCCTCAAAGCCCTTGGCGAACTGCATAGCTAAACCCAGTCGACGCGTAGCGGAGACAGGTGCAAAAGTGACCTTCATGTCGACGACAGCATCAGGATAGATGGTATAGTCGATGGCGTAATTGCACTGGCTGTTAGTACCCTTGACGGTCATCACCGCATTGCTGCCATTCTTTTGGAGTTGCGAAACGACGGAGATGTTGCTTGTGGTTACGAAATCAGGTAAAGAACCGTTACGGTCGTTGTCGATGTCCCGCACGCTGTTGAAGTCAGGTCCCTCAGCTATGAGGTTGTTGCCAGCGTAGGACCACGCCGTAAGCTTTCCATTAGAGAACAAGAGGCTGAACTCCTTACCATCCTTAGTAGCTCCACTCACGCTATTATCCTTCACACTCAGGCTTCCCCCGTTAGCCGTATGTGCCGAAAGCTGAGCTGGACGGCTTTTAAGGGTGAACTGCGCATTAGCCACATCGTATCCTCTTGTACCCCAGCTGTTGGCAGTCTTCAGGCAAAGGCTCACATTGAGCAGGTACTCCGCCTCCCCTTTAATAAGGCTTTCCTTGTAAGGCACATTGACCGTAGCCGTACTTCCGGGCTCCACAGAAGGCATCGCCACCCTACCCTCGCTGACCACACGTCCGTCGCGCAGCATTTGGTAGACCAGGTCATAGGCATTGAGATTGGTGAAGCTACTCTTGTTCTTCAAAGTGAGCTTTTTATCATTGAGTGCAGTGAAGGATACATTCTGATACACCTGCTTCACCTCCGTGAGCTTTGCCGTCCACACTCTGTCGGGAGTGATGACACCGTTGTCGAGGAAGTTACCCTGGAAGCCGTAGCCTACCCCGCTGGGAGAGTTGAAATCATACCCGGCCACCCAATTGTGGAAACCATTCTTTGTCTTTATTCCATTCACGAGGTCGGCAGGATTGTAGAGTGCCTGGTCCACCCAATCCCAGATACATGCTCCCGTGATACCGTTGCTGGCCTCGATGACATCCCAATATTCCTGGAGATTGCCCACGGCCTGTCCCATGGCATGCGCATATTCACAGATGAAGTAAGGCTTGCCGTTGTAGCCATTGCTGCGGCTGCGCACCACTTCCACTGCGGGATACATACTCGAGCTGAGGTCGGAATATTTCTCCCCATAATTAGCTCCCTCATAGTGCACCATCCGGCTGTCGAGCTGTTTGCATATGTCATAAGTCTGTGCAAAATTGGTTCCGGCTCCGCACTCGTTACCCAACGACCAGAAGATGACACTGGGATGATTGCGGTCGCGCTTCACCATCCTTGTAGTGCGATCGTTCATAGCGGTCTGGAAGCTTGCGTTGCTGGCCACCTCATGCTTGAAGTGACACTCCACGTCGGCCTCGTCCATGACGTAAAGCCCATAGGCATCGAACATGGCATACATCTTCGGCTGACGCGGATAGTGGCTTGTGCGCACCGTATTGACATTGGCCTGCTTCATCAGCGTCACGTCGCGCAACATCGTCTCTACGTCGATGGCCCGTCCATATTCGGGATGAGTGTCCTGCGTATTGACACCCTTGAAGAAGACCCGCTTATTGTTGATGTAGACCAAATTGCCCACCTGTTTAATGGTGCGGAATCCATATTTCGTTGAGAACACCATTTCCTCCTTACCGTCAGATCCCTTCTGACTGACAATAACGGTATAGAGATAAGGGTTCTCAGCGCTCCAAGGCCTGAGGCCCGTAAGCGAAGCAAGCGTCACGTCGACCAACTCATTGGCATTGCCGTTGTACTTCGCTGAACCACTGGCTACGGTTTTTCCTTCAGCATCAGCCAACGTCACATCGAGTGTCTTGGCCGAAGTGGCTTTCTCGGGATTATGAATAGTGAGAGCCACTTTCATACTGCCGGCCGTGGCCTCATCGTTCAGCGTGGATGTGATGTAATGGTCAGCCACATACACCTTCGGCTTTGCCACGAGATAAACATCACGGTGTATGCCACTGAGATGCCACATGTCCTGTCCTTCGAGATAGCTGCCATCACACCAGCGATATACTCGCACAGACAGTTGGTTATTGCCTTCGTTGAGAAGCGATGTGATGTCGAACTCAGAATCGGTATTGGCACTCTCCGTGAAGCCTGCATAATGTCCGTTCACCCATACCACAGCCGCACTGTAGAGGCCGTCGAAGTGAAGGAACACGCGCTTACCGCCCCATCCCTGCGGCAGAGTGAAGGTGCGACGATAGAACCCAGTAGAGTTATTGTCGGTGACGCCATATTCCGTAAATCCCACGTTGGCCACACCGAGCACGTCGCTCTTGAAGGGGTAGCCCACATTGGTATAGACAGGCTTGCCATAGTTGGCCATCTCCCAGGAAAGGGGCACCCGGATGGAGGACCAGCCGGAGTCGTCGTAGTCAGCAGCCTGGAATTCACTCTCCCCGGGGCCATCCGTTGTACCCGGCACATACTTGAATTTCCACTCACCATTGAGCAACAGATAGTCGGCTTTCTGAGGTGTAAGCCACGGTTTGTCGTAGCAAGCATCGGCCTTCATGTTGGCAGTTGAGCTGTAGGGAATGTAGGTGGCATGGGCATCTTCCATGCGATCGCTCACCTTCTTCGGATTGCTTATCCAGCTCAGACTGAAGGTATTATCGTCAGCCGACTGAGACTTGTCGTCTGCTGCCACCTCTTGATAGGTTGCCCAACTCCGGGTTTGGCCTTCTGTACTACCTACAGTGACCGACGAAAGCGAGAATAAACTGCCAAGGGTTGCTGATGTAACATAATTAACTCCATTGACCACAAGGCCATCATCCGACAAGTCGATGGTTGCGGTACCCGTAAAATTGGCAATATCTTTACTGAAAAGTTTCTTTTCTTGCCCTAAATACTCTATACGTAAAATCTTAGTACTCCTTGTGTAATAGAAGTGTAGATTATATCTGCCTGCGGTAGTCGGTTGCCATTTGTCAATCTCATTGCCCACCGATAGAATGTTCTCCCAAGTGGTATTGTCCTTACAGGACGTAAGGTTGATGGTGGCAGTCAGTCTTTGTCGGCTGAAGTCGATGTCAATCTGCTGGAAGAACTTTCCACCATTGGGTGTGTAATTACTCCACAGCACACTTTTGGCTGCGGAAGCATTCGCCCCGCACGCCAAGAGGAAGGCCACAAGGAGGAGAAAGCTTGTTACGTATCTGCTCATATTGGAAATTGGTTTTACTTAATGATTTTCTTACCTTTTATAATATAGACACCATGCGGCAACGTCGTCATTTTGCTTGCTTGTCCGGCATTGCCTCTGCGGTGACGCCCACTAAGGTCGTACACCTCAGGCACGCTCTCCACGCTGACATCCATGATGCCCGTGGTGCCATCAATCTGCCAGGACGTGAAATGTGCCAAAGCCTCAGTATCTTCTATCCAGCAGCGAAATCCCTTAGTAGTCATCGACTCGGGGAGATGGTAGACTTCATTCTTGCGGATGACATAGGATTTCGCAGGAACCGGGGTTTTACAGAAACTTCCATGGAAGCGCGCGGTACCTCGGACCACCTCCTGTGGCGCTTCAGCAAAGGTGCCCACTCCAGTGAACACATAGCGTCCATCAGTCGATTCCTTCGTGGGTCTCACGAGGTAAGGCTTTCCCTTCTCCACGGCATCAGTCAGCGAGAAAAAGAGCTGGGTGTCGTTGCTTCCACTGAGCGTGGCCAGCTGCACATCATCTCCGAACTGTTCCTTCAACTGACTGGCCGGGATATCGAAAGGCACACACAACGTATTCCAGCTGTTGAGCGTGAACGAACGCTTGAGCTTCACCGTCGCAGTATTAAGAATCACAGGCACGGTGTAGCTGTCAGCGGTCTCATCGAGAGTTACCTCTGCCACCGAGGCGTCGTTAGGACTTACGAAGCGCCAAAGAGCATCCGTGAACTCGTCATCAGGCTGTTGCATCATGGTACGCACGTCGCCAAAGGCTTCGCTGAAATAAAGAGGATGGAAGTCGGCCGATTCGGGCAAGCGCACGCTGAGCACGTAACCTTCCTCCATGCAGACAGCCGACCACTCGTGTCGGTTGTCCGTGCTCCCTACAGAGGGTATATCATAAAGCGAACTGCCGAGAAGTCCCTCAGCAGCCGTAAGAGTAAACGTAGCACCAGCGCCGTCAACCGTGAAGGCCAAAGGACGTCCGGAGAGTGCCAGCTTTGAATCATTCAAACAGAGAAAAGACTGCCGGCCCACATTCCATAGATAATAGATATTGCCGTTCTGAGGCTCACTGCCCTGAAAAGTAATTTGAGCTGATACAGAAACCGAAATAACAAACAGCAGGAGGAGGAAGAGTATCTTCTTCATGGGTCAGTCCCTGTCTTCGTTCCACAAATTATCATTCCATCCCAAAGATTCCTTGGCATCAATTCCGTCAGGCATCATCTCCTTGGATGTAGCTTTATTACAAGTCAGCGAACCTGCCATGAGAGAGTTTTCGTCGGAAATGGCCTTGCATTTGCTATAAGGTGAAGTATAAGGTTGAAGTTTCATTGTTGAGGTTTTAAGGATAAAGAGTAGAAAAAACATGATTGCAGGACACGTATGGTAATCCGTGGCCTGCAATGCGTTAGCATAAGGATGAACAGGTTTGCGGAAGCCTGTCCAGGCTGAAGTTTTAGTCATGCGTCATCTATATAAAGTGACCAAAAGTATAGAATACAAACGAAGGCCGGAATGAGGTCCGGAAGATTTCGGTTCAAAGTTACGAAAATAATTTCAAACGGCCTTCTGTTCCGATGGTTTTCTTCAAAAGGGCCCACGGCAGTTCTCAAACTAACTGCCGCGAGCCCTCACGCTTAATCGTCCCAGGGACTACTGTCCGGAGTGCCATTGCCCCAAAGGGCACCTTTGGCACCGGCCTCGAAGTCTTTGC
>OMVH01000095.1 GCA_900314365.1 uncultured Prevotella sp.
GTTTTGCTGGTTTTGGTCAAAAATAATATGAATGTCTGTCAACCCTTACCTATATAAGAATATTAACAGCATCGTTCATTATAATTTAGGGTGACGCATTGACGAAGTCAGGAAATGTATCTCCCAAGCCATGCTGAATTTAGTTACAAAGCAATAATTGCTGCTTGTCCCCGACACAAAGTACCCCCAAAATTGGGAGAGTGTGCAATGGGAAACTTTGATTTTTGATACGGAAAAAGAGGTGTTAAAGGTGCTCATCCTTTCTGAATCCTTTACAATCAAAAATCTCGAAATAGAGAAAACTTAGGAAATTCCAGCCAAAATTCGGAGTACTTTTCGCTCGAGATAGGACTTCGAGCGCCTCGAGATAGGACTTCGAGCGTCTCGAGATAGGACTTTGAGGAGCTCGAGATAGGACTTTGAGGGGCTGAAAACATAGGTTTTCAAGGCCAAAATGGGGCATTTCAGGACTCTTTGAAGCGATTTTGAAGGCTTCGAGAAGTACTCCAGGAACACAAACTTCTGAAACATAAGCGATTACAAATTCATCAAAAAAAGGGCTTATTTCAGAGCAAAGTAGAGCTTGCTGCAAAACAAGCGCGTTTTTTGGCCCTTTCGCATTCCCGATTCTTTACAAACAGTCTCACGACCTTTGATTTTTGATACGGTTTTTGGGGCCGGGACGAAACATGTGTGCAATGAATTTCGGTCACCCGCATGGGCAGGCTTGCCACCTGAGGTGTGGATCTGTAGTGAAGGGTAACCGAGCTATAGAATAAGGCATTGAGCGCCCGCAGAGCTGCTTGGTACGGATGACTTTCGACACTTCGCCATGCATCATCCTGTCTCCACTACGAAATATCAGTTGTAATCCTTGAGCAACTGTTTGAGTCGCCAAATGAAGTCGTCGGCCTCGGACTGGGTCAGGCAGAGCGGGGGCAGAAGGCGGAGCGTGAACTGCGAGGCACAGCCCGTGAAGCAGTGATGATTGAAAATCAGTTTCCGGCGAACCTCCTTCTGAGGTATATCGAAGTCGATGCCAATCATGAGTCCGCGTCCGCGGACATCCTTGATATGGGGTTCCGTCTCCATCAGGAGCCTGAGCTGATTGAGAAAGTACTCCCCTACCCTATGAGCATTCTCTACCAGATGCTCGTCTTCCATGACATCGAGCACAGCTAAAGCGGCCGTACAAGCCAGATGGTTACCTCCGAAAGTAGTGCCTAACTGCCCATATACCGGTTTGAAGTCGGGCGAGATGAGCACAGCTCCCATGGGGAAGCCGTTGCCGATGCCCTTAGCCACACTGATAAGATCGGGACGGATGCCAAGCCACTGATGGGCGAAGAACTTTCCGCTGCGTCCGTAGCCACACTGTATCTCGTCGCAGATGAGCACCGTACCGTACTTATGACAAGCCTCCTGCAAGCCCTGTGCAAAGTCCTTTGTGGCAAGACGGATGCCACCCACGCCCTGGATGCATTCGAGGATACAAGCGCAGACATCGCCTTTAGCCAGTTCACGCTCCCAAGCCTCGAGGTCGTTGAGTGGAAGGAAGGTCACCTGCCGGTTATCATTGACAGGAGCCACAATCTTAGGATTATCAGTCACCTCGACAGCGAGCGAAGTGCGGCCGTGGAATGAGCCTTTGGCAGCAAGAATACGTGTACGCCCATTATGGAATGAGGCCAGTTTAAGGCAGTTCTCGTTGGCCTCAGCACCGCTGTTAATCAGGAAGAGCTGATAGTCGTCATACCCACATGCCTTACCCAAACGGTCGGCCAGTTCCTGTTGCAAAGGATTCTGCACAGAGTTGCTGTAGAAAGACAGTTTCTGCAGCTGCTTTGTCATCATGTTGATATAGTGGGGGTGACTATGTCCAATACTGATTACCGCATGACCACCATAGAGGTCGAGATAGTCCTGACCTTTATCGTCCCACACTTTACATCCTCTACCTCTGACGATGCTTACATCGTAGAGCGGATAAACATCAAATAAATTCATAAGACGATTCTTTAGTAAAATGAAAAAACAGAAGACCCTTGCGAGAGAGCCTAAAATGCGCTTGACTTCAGTCTCAGGCCCGTTCTTTCGTCGAGTCCGAACATAAGATTCATGTTCTCGACAGCCTGTCCCACGGCTCCTTTCAAGAGATTGTCAATGCACGACGTGATGAGAAGCTTTCCGTCGATGTAGTCGCAGTGGACCAAGCACTTGTTGGTATTGACTACCTGCTTCAAGTCGAGAGGACCGTCAACATAGTGAGTGAACGGTTCGTCCTTGTAGAAATTCCTGTAGCCCTCTATAAGACTGTCAGCATCAGCATTGGTATGGATAACCTCTGTGGCAAAGATACCACGGGCGAAATCACCCCGGTAAGGAATGAATTCAATAGATGCCTGGAGTTCGCCCTGCACTTGATTAAGAGTCTGACGGATTTCAGGAATATGCTGATGAGTGAAAGCCTTATAAATGCTGATGTTGCTGTTTCTCCACGAGAAATGAGTCGTAGCCGAAGGCTTTTGTCCTGCGCCGGTACTGCCTGTAATGGCATTCACACTCACACATCCCTTCAGCAAATGCATTGCAGCAGCCGGCAAAAGCCCCAGTTGGATGCAAGTGGCAAAGCAGCCGGGATTGGCTACATGGCGAGCCTGGGCAATGGAAGTGCGGTTCACTTCAGGAAGCCCATAGATAAAATCGTGGCATTGAGAAGAAAGCCTGTCATTGGGAGTATTGGGTGCAAAAGGCACCTTGCTGCGCAGACGGAAATCCTGAGCGAGGTCTATGATTCGCACGTGCTCCGGCACAGAATGATTGTGCAGGAAGGCCTCGCTCTTGCCATGTCCGAAGCAAAAGAACATGACATCCACATTATCGAAAGGTAAATCCGAGGTGAACTTCATATCGGTGTCACCCCAAAGTCCCTCGTGTACCTCAGCCAGCAACCTCCCGGATTGACTCTCGCTATTGACAAAGACTATCTGTGCATCGGGATGCCCGAGTAGCAGCCGGATGAGTTCACCGCCTGTATAACCGGCACCGCCGGCAATTCCAACTTTTATCATCTATTTCTTATCGTCGTGGGCTTGGGCATTATCAGCCACAGAACAAGATATACAATCACGCCACTGAAGGCAGTGAAGACCGTCAGCACCACATAGAGTGCACGAACCAGCGTAGGGTCGACGTCGAGGAACTCCGCAATACCACCACAAACACCGGCAATCTTCTTGTCAGCTGACAACGTTAACTTTTTGTTCATAATTCTTTCGCTTTATGGTTCTTACATCTAAATAGACGAATCAGAGAACCATGAGGTTGCAGCGACGAAGCTCTTTTTTTTCAGAATGAAACAAAGAAAAAAATTATCGCTGCTCATCCTTGTGGATGCCGTAGTAGACACGCAAAGGCGTGCTGAGCACCTTAATAAAGCCTTTGGCGTCCTGCGCTGTCCAACCATGCTGCATCTCGCCATACTCACCCAACTTCGACTTGAGCAAATCGTCAGGACTGTCGACACCTACCGTCTCAAAACCGAGTGGGCGCAACTTCAAAATGGCCGTACCGTTCACATTGCGCTGCGAAGAGGTGAGCATAGCCTCAATATCAGGCATTACAGGCTCGAGATACTGACTTTCGTGAAGGAACATGCCATACCAGTTTGCCACCTGGTCCTTCCAGTACTGCTGCCACTTGCTGAGCGTGTACTTCTCGAGAAGCCTGTGAGCCTCAATGATGAGTTTCGGCGCCGCAGCCTCAAAGCCCACTCGGCCTTTAATGCCGATAATGGTATCACCGACATTGCAGTCGCGCCCTATGGCAAAGGCGGCTCCAATCTCCTCGATCTTCTGTATGGCCTTCACCTTGTCGTCGAAAAGCTCTCCATTCACAGCTGTGATTTCACCCTTGGTGAAAGTTATCTTCAGTTCCTCAGGCTCAGTCCTTGTCACATGCTTCAGATAAGCCTCTTCGGGCAATCCCTGTGCAGAGTCGAGCAGTTCTCCACCACAGATGCTCGTCCCCCAAATGCCCACATTGTAGCTGTACTTGAGTTTCGTGAAGTCAGCCGTAAAACCATGGGCGTTGAGATAATCCACTTCCTCCTTACGGCTAAGAGCATGGTCGCGGGTGAGCGTAATAATCTCCACTCCGGGCGCCATTACCAGGAAGGTCATATCGAAGCGTATCTGGTCATTGCCCGCACCCGTTGAACCGTGGGCAATAGCATCCGCTCCAATCTCCTTGGCGTAGCGTGCAATAGCGATGGCCTGGAAAATACGTTCTGAACTCACGGATATGGGGTAGCAGTTGTTGCGCAGTACATTGCCGTAAATCATGTACTTCAGCGACTTCTCATAGTATTCATGGGTCACGTCGAGTGTCACATACTGTTTGGCACCAAGCTTGTAGGCATTCTCCTCATTACGGCGGAGCTGTTCTTCGCTAAACCCACCCGTATTGGCACAAGCCGCATACACTTCCCAGCCATCCTGACTGAGCTTCATCACTGTGTAGGAGGTATCAAGTCCTCCCGAAAAAGCAACAACAACTTTCTTCATAGTCTCTATATATAATATAATAATGTAGCCAATGTCACAAAGCCAAAGGTTACGCTGTCACGCCTCGCACTTCCAAGCGACGTCTTTCAACCCTGACCGTCAATCCTTCTTATTCGCTCCAGCACTTCTGCTGGAATCTTAGCCGGAAGATGCTCCTCGGGGTCGTAGAGCATGGCCGTGCAGATGCAATAGCGACGGCCTGTACGATGAAGCACGTCCACATTGCAGCAGCCCTCACATCCGCGCCAGAAGGCCTCATCGTCAGTAAGATCGGAGAATGTCACCGGCAGATAACCTAACTGCGTGTTCATTTTCATCACCGCCGACCCGCTTGTGAGCGAGAATATCTTGGCATGAGGCCAGCGCACGCGCGCCAGGGTGAACGTTAGGTTCTTGATACGCTTGGCAACCCCTTTGCCCCTGAAGTCAGGATGGACAATAAGTCCCGAGGTCGTGACATAATGCTTGTTACCCCATGTCTCGATGTAACTGAAACCGGCAAAACGGTCACCCTGCAATGCGATGACCGCTTTAGCCTCTTTCATCTTTGTTGCCAAGTACTCATGAGTGCGCTTGGCGATACCCGTGCCACGCACTTTTGCAGCGTTGGCAATGGTTTCGAGGATGGTGTCGACGTACCGCTCATGGGATGCGTCGGCCACCATCACCTTGATTTCTTCCATTCTTTCTATTAGATATTATAACAGCGCACCGGTAGAAGCTTTGCGCAGCTGACTGACGACCTCGTCCTTGTCGATGCCCTCGCGAAGCACGATAACGATGGTATCGTCGCCGGCGATTGTTCCGAGTATCTCATCGATTCCAGCCTGGTCGATATTGTAAGCCACGCTGCTGGCATAGCCGGGACGCGTGTGAATTACAGCCATATTTCCGGAGAAGTTGATGGACAAGAACCCTGGGGTGTGAGCCAAATCAAGGTCGGAGATAGGCACATGCACCCTGCGATACATGGTCTCATTGGGCAGGACATAGACGTACTTGCCGTTCATGCTTGCAGCCTTGGCAATCTTGAGCTGCTTCATGTCGCGGCTCAGAGTGGCCTGTGTGAGCTCAAAACCCTGCTGACGCAGAGCATCGAGGATTTCGTTCTGACTTCCGAGTTCATTGTTGGAAATAAGGGTTCTTATAGCTTCCAAACGCTTTGTCTTTATTTTCATAATTGTAATTTTATCCTATTAGTGATGCAAAAGTAATAGTTTTGACCGAAAAGCGCAAGCTTTCAGTCATTTAATTCTCATAAACGAGTAGATTTATTGATAAACAGACCTCAAAGTGTATGCATATTCTTTTAATATCAACTTCAAGAAAAAGAACGCCGTATAAGCGCATTCAATTTCAGAATATGTGTGTTCACCGCAAGGTGGATGGTGATTCGAAGAGGTGTAGGTCCGGACAAACTTCGGTCGCACACGCAAAGGCTTCGAAACATCTCGTCACGGCATCCACAAACATTTCGCGAATCTCACTTCTTCATTCCGAAGCCCATACGGATTCCACTGTAATTCTTACTCAGTTCACCGATGGATTCGAGAGTGGAGTTACCGGTCAAAGAGGCAGCCGTCTGCAGGAATGTCAGAAGCTTCTTCGATTCCATGAGGAAGTTCATGCCGCTGGAAGTCTTCGTAACATAAGCCGGGACCGACAGTAAGAGCGTTTTGAAGGTGACCTTCTGCTCATTGGAGTCGTAAGTCCAGGTACCACTAAGAGGCGTTCCTGCAATCTTGCAGGAGAACGTCTTGTCGTCCTTCAGCGTAATCTGTGTGTTGGAACTTTTGATTCCGAGCGAGGAATAGGTTGTGGTTAACTTCTGTCGGGCTTCCGATGCAGCCACTTCTCCACCAGCCTTGGCCAGGAGGTTGTTGCTCGTGAAGGCAACGCCAGGCTCGCTGTACTTCCATGCCCCCACGAGATCGCTCTCCGAAGGCTTGTCGGTGCCAAGTACGGACCCAAGGATATTCCCAAGCGTCTCCGCATTGGCAGCCGCACCGAGAACACTACCCAAAACAGAGCCAGTGGACCCGGAATTTGTAGCCACTCCGCAACTTGATAACAAGAATGCGGAAAGCATACAGGCTAAAAACGTTTTCTTCTTCATAACAATGTATTGAAATTACTACTAAACTTGAATGGACTTTTATATTAATATGAACGGTATCACTTATATATGCTATTATGACCGGATTTATTGCAAATGGTTTATTCAAAAAGGCGAGGAAAATTTATTTTTATAGGTACTTAACATTTGCACCCCCTTTTGTATAATTCTGCAAACAAAAAGGGCAGCAAGCCTATTGTGCCTCACGCATTGCCAACAAGCTTGCCGCCCCTAAACCCTTTTGGGTGCCTCACTTAATTATCGCGTCCGAAAATACGCAATAAATAGAGGAAAAGATTAATGAAGTCGAGGTAGAGCTCCAGGGCGCCCAGTAAGGCCAGCTTCTGCATGCTTTCACCTGCATCGGGAGCCATAAGGAACATCTGCTTGATTCGCTGACTATCCCAAGCAGTCAGTCCGATGAAAACACCGACTCCAATATAGCTTATAAGGATGTCGAGACCGCTGCTGTGCAAGAAGAGGTTTACGACAGTAGCTATAATAAGCCCGATGAGCGCCATCATCAAAATACCTCCGAGACGGCTCAGATCACGCCGCGTAGTGTAGCCAACGATTGCGGTAACAGCGAAGGTGGCCGAAGTGATGAAGAACACCTTGGCTATAACGGCCGTGGGATAAGCAAAGAAGATGCATGACAAGGTTGCGCCATTGACAACCGAATATAATATAAAGAGGAGAGTGGCTACGGGCAGCGAAAGCCTTTGGATAAAAGCTGTCACGCCAATTACCAAAGCGAACTCGCCAATGATAAGCCCCCAGAAGAGCACCGGTGTCTGGAAGATGGTTAGGGCGAGATTGGGCGAAGTAGCCACACCATAGGCCGTGATGCCCGTGATGAGCAGTGCCAGCGTCATCCACACATACACCTTACGCATCAGTTTAGGAAAGGCCAGAGATGCATAGCCTTCCTTTGCATTAATCACTTTTTCAAATTCCTGTAGTTCCATAATAAAATTGTATAGCTCACTGCAAAATTAAGCTATCCCGACGACAAAACCAAACAAGAAGGTGGTTTTCATACATTCTTTAACCAAAAGAACCAGGACATTAACAAGGCCATCAGAGAATGAGAACTTCAATCCTAATAGAGACTACTGGGACTGCTGAAAAAAAACAGGGAACCACACGATGGAATCGTGACATCGTGTAGGATAGTTTCCGACACACAACAATCGACAATAATCGCTGACACCAGTTAGACAAATCGACGAATAATGATTGTACTGTCGACTTGTGCACCACAGTTATACAACAAACATAAGCGGAAATACTTATGATACTATAACAAGCCACTTGGACGACAATGAAGGACACGCGAATGCCGGCCGTATCGTCCATTGAGTTACCGCAAGAAAGAAAAAGCCCGGCAATTCCTTTGTGATTTCCTTCGTTTGCTCTATCTTTGTTGCTTGCTTCGGTGCTTCGACACACAATACATTTTGAAGCAAACACCAACGCTTACAACAAAGCATGAAAAAATTCTATAAACCATTAAAGCAATAACACATGAACAAGTTCACATTCACCAGGACAATGCTCTGCATTTTCGCTCTTACTCTTTGCCAGCATGCTGCTGCAGCACCAACTGACGAGCGCATTGTAGCCACACGCTACGTGAAGGCTGACGGGAAAACGGACTGTGCCGACGCTCTTCAACGGCTCATTGACACCCATCCCAACCGCACCATCTATTTCCCTGACGGCATCTACCTGCTCTCTCACTCCCTGAAGACACCTGCCGACCCTAAAAAGAGCGTCATGCTCGTACTCGACAACTACGCCCGTCTTCAAGCTTCGGGTAATTGGGAGAAAGGTACAGCGGTGGTGAGGTTAGGCGGTGAGAATCCTGCCAACGACATCAACACACCTGGCTCGAACTACGGCATCAGGGGTGGAATCATTGACGGGGCCAATGTGGCCGACGGCATTTCCATCGACGGTGGTCGTGAGTCCACTATCCAGGATGTCTCTATCAAACACGTGCGCATAGGCATTGACGTGAAGTTCGGTGCCAACTCCGGCTCATCGGATGCCGACATCCGACAAGTGAACATCGTGGGCAACGATACGCCCGAATCGGTAGGAGTACTTGTTGAGGGCTACGACAACACTTTCACCAACATGCGCATAGCCTCCGTCCATACGGGTGTCTGGGTGAAGAGTGGCGGCAACATGCTGCGCAACATTCACCCGCTCTATATTTTCAAGCCCACACAGGAGTATACAAACAGCGTGGGGTTCCATGTGGAATCAACCAACAACTGGTTCGATTTCTGCTACAGCGACGACTTTGCCACAGGCTATAAGATAGGACGTGACGTGGAATGCAACTTCACCAACTGTTTCTGCATGTGGTACAATGCCGACGTGCCGGTGCAGGCTGTCATCAGCGCCGAGGGTAAGTTGCAGAGTCTCTTCACGGGACTGCACGCTGCGTTCAAAGGCGACCCCTCGCACAACATTCTGCTTGAGGCCGAACCGGGTGGAAAAGGAAGACTCGAGAACAACTTCATCTCAGGCGCAATCTCTTCGCCCCGCGACGGCAGTCAGCCCTATATTAAATAGGTATAAAGGAAATAGCGGGACAACGTCTCACCGGGGAAGTCGCAGATTCTGACGTTAATAATCCCTGATCGTCAGCCATAGAGTCACAAAGAAATCTGCACGCTTGCATTTCCCGACTTCGTCACTTTTTTGTTGAGATAAAATACTATTATTGATAATCAGC
>OMVH01000052.1 GCA_900314365.1 uncultured Prevotella sp.
ATGTCGGCTATTGCGCAAGACTTGAAAGTGAGCTTAACTCTGAAGAACGCCTCACCAAGACAATTCTTCCGAGCAATTGAGAGACAAACACCCTACCGTTTCTCGTTTCGAGACGTCACTATCGATAACAAAGGAGACATTACTTTCAGTTGTGTTAATACGACTGTAAAGAGTGTTCTTACACAGGTGCTTCCAGACCACAATCTAACTTACCAGATGGTGACAAACAAAAACATTGCAATTTACAAGAAGGATACACCGCCAACATCTGACCAAACTGACAAGCAAAAGAACGGAACGAAAAAGGTCAAAATGGTGAGGGGACATATTGTTGACAGTCAGGGGGAACCTATAGTGGGTGCTGTAGTAAGGGTGAAAGGTACAGGACGTGGCGTAAGTACAGATGTTGATGGGAACTTCCAAATAGAGGCCTCTCCCAATGAGCAACTTGATGTTAGCTACATTGGCTTTAAATCCCAAAAGTTGAATGTCAATGAAAAGAAAAACTATGATATAAAGTTAGAAGAAGAGAAAACTCAATTGGATGAAGTCGTGGTAACTGCTTATGGAGCCGGACAAAAGAAGGCTTCTGTGGTTGGAGCTATAGAGACCATAAATCCAGAAAATCTGCAGGTTGGCTCAACGCGATCCATGTCGAATAATTTAGCTGGACAAATTGCCGGCGTCATCGCCATCCAGCGTACAGGAGAGCCAGGCTATGACAACTCGAACTTTTGGATTCGTGGCATATCAACATTTTCGGGTGACACAAACCCTTTAGTGCTTATTGATGGTGTTGAACGTGACCTTAACAATATAGATCCCGCAGAAATAGAGTCCTTCTCTGTATTAAAGGATGCATCGGCCTCCGCCATGTATGGTGTGCGAGGCGCCAATGGTGTTATCATTATCAACACTAAGCGCGGTAAAGTGGGCAAGCCCACAACAGACATAAGGATAGAACATGCCATTTCTGCACCTACGAGGCTTCCTAAATATCTGAATGGTCCAGACTATATGAGACTTCGTAATGAGTTGCAGACCGATAAGACCAATCCGTATTATTCTGAAGAAGACATACGCCGAACTGAGACAGGCTACGATCCAGACTTGTATCCAAATGTAAACTGGATGGATGTCTGTACAAAAGATTATGCTTATAATACACGTGCAAACGTCAGTGTCAATGGTGGTAGCGACTTTCTTCGCTATGCCTTGGTTACTTCATGGTATAATGAGAGTGGAATCATTCAAAGAGACCCTACCAAGGATTATGACACGAGCATAAAACTCAATCGTTATAATGTAAGAGCCAACGTCGACGTGAATCTTACGAAGACAACCTTGCTTAGATTAAATGTAGGTGGCTATCTGCAAAACAGGAGAGGGCCTGCACAAAGTGTAACATCCGGTTTATATCTAGCCCAAATGGAAATTCCCATTGAGTTTCCGCCAATATATTCAGACGGTGCCATTCCTCGTCGCCCAGTATCTGGAAGTGGTGGCATTAACCCATGGGCATTCCTCACACAATTCGGCTACAGTGATTCCAGAGATTCTCAAATCCAGTCACTTGTCTCCTTGGAGCAACAACTCGATATGATTACCAAAGGTTTGAAATTTAGAGCTACTTTTGCTTTTGACTCCTATAATTGGGTTGGCCGGTATCGTACAGTAACCCCTACTCAATATATGCCTGCGACAGGGCGTGATGAATATGGTAATTTGCAGCATGAGATAGTACTCAATGGAGATGAGAGTATGTCTTTCAGTACAGCTTCTAATTATGGAAACTCTCGTACTTATCTAGAGTTGGCTGGCACTTATCAGCGTACGTTCGGTATTCATGATTTTGATGTGCTATTCCTCTATAACCAGCAAAGTTATGATCCAGGGTCTTATCAGCCCTATCGGAAACAAGGTATTGCTGGCAGGTTGGCATATACTCTTTCTGGTCGTTATATTATGGAATTCAATTTTGGATATAATGGCTCAGAGAACTTTGCCAAGGGACATCGTTTCGGATTCTTCCCTTCAATAGCTGGAGGCTGGATTCCCTCAGAAGAGAAGTTCTGGGAGCCAATAAAGAAAACTGTCAATAAGTTGAAGTTTCGTATTTCTTATGGCAAGGTGGGTAATGATAACATTGGAGGAAGACGTTTCGCATATCTCTCAACTGTTGTTAACCAATATGGATACAAGTGGGGTGAGACTAGTGCTGTGCAGTCATCTGGTCTGACCGAAGGAGAAATTGGAGTACCCAATCTTACATGGGAGACAGCATGGAAACAGAACTATGGTGTGGAACTTGGACTTTGGAATGCCTTGTATGTTCATTTTGACTATTTTATAGAGAATAGATCGAATATTTTCATGCAGCGTAACACTATTCCCGATTTGTTGGGGTTCTCCACAAAGCCTTGGGCCAATTATGGAAAAGTGAGAAATAAAGGATATGAGCTCTCACTTAACTACAACAAGCGGTTCAATAAGAACTTTCAGATAAATGTTAGAGGGACTTACTCCTATGCAAAAAACAAAATATTG
>OMVH01000037.1 GCA_900314365.1 uncultured Prevotella sp.
TCTGCAATAATCACAGTTATCCCTACTTTTAAAATAGACTTATCTTCTCGTTAAATAGGTCATCATGACTGCGAGACTGACAAACGGGCAGGAAAATATATGCAGTTTCTCGCCACACAAACAGAGAAAATCGTAAATTCATGTAAACGGACACAAGTCTCGGAAATAAATATCCCCTTGCAGGGGGGCTCTTGGACATTTTATTAAGGCTTTGCAAGGCGTCATAACTACTCCCAAGAAGTTGAATAAAGAACTATAAGACTGGAGATTAGATCCCTCCATTCGTTATACTTGACTCACCATTTCCTTCTGGCTCCCACGATGTGGACGGCCGTCCTCAAATACCCACTGCAGGGTGCGGCTCTTGTAGCCGTCCGCATCCGGCGAATGTCGAAAGTGTGACAGAATTTCTTGTTTGCCCGCATCCAGCGAATGCAGAAGGTATGAGAGAAATCCTTCTTGCCCGCAGGATGTGGACGGCTACAAGGGGCGCACCCTGCAGCGGACTTTTTTATACGATGATTACCAGAGTGTTACTTCGCAGAAAAGAGTATAGTTATAACGCCTTTATAAGGCGTCTGCAAGTGCTGTCCCTGCAATTGACAAATACTTCCGAAACTTGGGTAAGCGGAAAGTACAAGTGCTCCATACTCTTTACTAATCGCACTCCATTTGCTGTGCGTCGCCCAAGAAGATTCGAGTTTCGAATACACCCTTTTCACCCCCCAAAGAGGGCATCAATCACACGGTTGAGCCAGGGCAGCGCAGTGCGGAACCAACGGAACTTTGTCACCGGTTTACCACCGAAGCCAAGGATAAAATTACGATAGGCGTCGTGGCTGATGGGCATTCCGGCATCGAGAAAATACATGTGGGCATAGTTGTGATGGTAGGCATATCTGAGTGCAGTCCAGATGGCGAGTGCGTTGGACTGATGCTGCGAGCGGGCTCCCTTCCTCGAAGCCAAGTACCAGAGAAAAGCCTTGCCGCTGGAGAAAGCACAGGCGCATCCGCCACTGAGCTTGCCCTTGCGATGGGTGAGGAAGAATTTCACGTGTGGGTCGTCCTTGAGAAGTTGAAAGTGCTTTTCTTTCGGAATAAAGCGTCGGCTGTTGAGCCTGAAGTGCTTGCGCAAGATGGAGCAGAACTCCCCTATCTCGGCACTGTCAGTGGAGACATCGCACGTGAAACCACGGGCTACGGCCTTGCTGAGCATGCGCTGCATCTTTGGCTCCAGCCGTTCCTCGGGCGAACGACTGTGAAGCGAGTTGTGTACCTCCTGCCAGCTCACGGGAAAATAGCCGCAACGGCGGAAATAACGGTAGCCGAACATCTTCGAAGTGAGGTCGCTGAACTCGACGTAGAAGCATAGCCTGCGGCGCAGACGACGCGTGAGGGCATGGAGCATCAGAGCAAAGAGCTGCTCTCGGAGATTTTCATCATCGGTGTCGTAGTCACCCTCACCATAGATGCGTCCTTGAGTAAAGATATAGGGAGGAAAGAGAGAACCGCGCGTACGCACAAGAGCCAGCATATGAGCCACAACACGCCCCTCTCCATTCACCGCCACCACCATGAGCGGTGCATGGCCGGGACTCTGAGCGGCTATGCGAAACAAGCCGGGACTGTGAAAGAAGTCGTTGTCCGACATGGCGGGCAAGTCGTTGCTTCTGGATATGATTCTCACTGATATGCCTTCCATAGCGCAAAAATACCAAATTTATTCTGTAAACGGCAGAATTCTATCCCTCTTTTTTTGTCATACCATTGAAAAGTATTACATTTACCGCCAAATCACGATAGCAATGACAATCAGCAGCGACATGGAGTTCATTCTCCGCATCTTTGTAGCCGCCCTCTTAGGCAGCGCCATTGGCCTCGAAAGGGAATACCGGGCCAAGGAAGCCGGTTTCAGAACTCACTTCCTTGTAGGCCTGGGCTCTGCACTTTTTATGGTAGTCTCACAGTTCGGTTTCAACGAAGTGCTCTCCCATGTGGCCCATGCCTCCTTCGACCCGAGCCGTATCGCCTCTCAGGTGGTCACGGGTATCGGCTTCATAGGTGCAGGCACCATCATCTTCCAGAAACATGTAGTCAGAGGCCTCACTACGGCGGCCGGACTCTGGGTGACTTCCGCCATTGGACTCACGGCAGGGGCCGGACTCTATCTGCTTGCCGTCACGGCCACCCTGCTCGTACTGCTCTGTCTGGAAGCCATGAACGTTATGGTGAAGCGCTTCGGAACACGACAGATAATGGTTACCTTCTCTTCGCCTGACCGCGAGACCGTGAGACGAATGCTGGACTCGCTGCAGGGAGCCGACGTGGAAATCGACTCCTACAACATGAAGCCACAGGAAGAGGGCGAGAGGAAACTGCTGACGGTAACCATAGAGATGAAGATAAGACGGGCCGACTATCAGCGCCACATCATGGACTTTATGCACGAGTTCAACGGAGTGAGCGTGGAAAGCATTGAGTGAAAGGGGACAGGCATTGCCCTTATGACTAATTTACGGACAAAGAGACTGCCGTCAGCTCGGAAAAAAGAAACATTTTGCTTGGCTGTTCCCGGTGTTTGGGCTAACTTTGCAGTGTCAATTTAAAAATATTCATAACGATGGATTTCAAGAATCTTGTACAGCAACGGCGTAGTCACCGCAAGTTTTCCGACACAGCCGTATCAGCCGAAGAGCTGCACCTCATACTAAGGGCGGCACTGATGGCCCCCACAGCCATGAACCGCCGGGCCTGGCACTTCTATGTCACCCGCGACCGGCGTCTGCTCAACCAATTGGCAGAAGCTAAAAAGAGCGGAGCACTGATGTTGAAGGAGGCCAGCGTAGCCGTAGCCATAGCCTGCGATCCCGAAGAGGATGGGTGCTGGATTGAAGACTGCTCTATCGCAGCCATCAACATGCAGTATCAGGCCGAAGAACTCGGGCTCGGCAGCTGTTGGGTGGAAATGCGCGACCATAGTCGTGCCGACGGCAAGCCCGCAGAAGAGGCGGTGCGCGAGATTCTCAGCATCAGAGAACAGAGGGTGCTCTGCATCGTGGCTATCGGACATGCAGCCGACAAAAAGGACGCTGCCGACGAAGACAAACTGAAGTGGAACGCAGTGGAAATGGTGGAATAAGCACAGTATGATTGACTACGATCTGACGAAAATCAAGGCTGTAGCCTTCGATGTCGACGGAGTGCTGTCGGCGGAAACCATCGTGCTTGCCTCCAACGGTGAGCCCCTGCGAACGGTGAACATCAAGGACGGCTACGCCATACAGCTGGCACAGAAACAAGGACTGCGCGTAGCCATTATCACCGGTGGCAGAACGGAGGCTGTGAGACTGCGCTACGCCGGACTAGGCGTGGAGGACATCTACATGGGAAGCGCCATAAAAATCAAGACCTACGAGGAGTTCTGTTCTAAATACGGATTGCATGACGAAGAGATACTCTACATGGGCGACGACATCCCCGACTTGGAAGTGATGAGACGCGTGGGATGTCCCTGCTGCCCCGCCGATGCCTGTCCTGAAGTCAGAGACATCAGTATCTACGTGAGCCATTGCAAGGGGGGCTACGGCTGTGGACGCGACGTGCTGGAGCAGGTGCTCCGTGCGCGCGGTAAATGGATGAACGACGAAAAAGCTTTCGGATGGTGAAACCATGAGAAGAATTCAGCAAACAGACTATCAGAAAATATGACACGCACAACCCGATACAACATAATCCTTGCCAGCAATTCCCCGCGCAGGCGAGAACTGCTCGGAGGGCTCGACATCAACTTCAGCGTCAGGGTTCTTCCCGGAATCAAGGAAGGCTACCCCTCCCACCTGACCACTGAGGAGATACCACAGTTCATTGCCTCCGAGAAGGCCGCTGCTTACAATGTCGCAGCCGACGAGCTCATCATCACCGCTGACACCATTGTGGCACTCGGCAAAGAAATCATGGGCAAACCGCAGGATGAGGCCGACGCGGTGAGGATGCTTTCGGAACTCAGCGGACGCACGCACCAGGTGGTGACAGGCGTCTGTCTGACCACAGCCACGGAGCAACGGTGCTTCGCAGTGACCACCGACGTGACATTCAGAGAGTTAACAAAGAAAGAGATTCTCTATTACGTAACCAACTACAAGCCCTACGACAAGGCTGGTGCCTACGGCATTCAGGAATGGATTGGCTACATCGGCGTAAGTTCCATTCATGGAAGCTACTTCAACGTCATGGGGCTTCCCGTGCAGCGAATCAACGACGAGCTCGAAGCCATGAATGTATTCGATGCCGACGCAAAATAGACAAGGATGGAGAAAAAGAAAATAAACCAAAAATAATGTGGTAAAAATTTGTCAGTCTCAATTAATCAGTGTACATTTGCGTAATTAAAACAAGAAGATAAATCAGATTGTAGTCTGACGAGATTCCTTCTAAGCGACGGTACAACGGCAATAAAAGGTAAAGCGCTTAAAGGTGGTCGTTACTCGATAATGTGGTGTGAGTGGCTATCATCTTGCGTCTTTATCAATCGCCGAATAGTACCGTGCGCTTGGTGAAAAGCGCTCACACCCTTCTTCGCCCCTTTGCTGCGGTCACAGACGTAGCTGTCTACTAAATTATTTTCTTCATACATGTTGTTTCTGTTAACTTTTCACACGCAGAAAGCCAACAGCCGAAAGAAACGGAAGCCTCAAAAGAGGCAGCAGGCAAAGGGCTCGGGACGCAGTTGCCCCCTACGATAAAAGTTCTTAAATTATCACCTTTAGGAATCTTTTTTAATATTATTTAGGTGCGATAGTTTTATTGTCCGTGCATTATATTGTAATTTTGCGTTCGATTTGAAGCATAAAACGAAATTCAGAATATTATGGCAGAAGCTATTGATATCCGCGAGCTGAACATGCGGATAGAGCAACAAAGTGGGTTTGTCACAAACCTTGTAACCGGCATGAATCAGGTCATCGTGGGGCAGAAGCACCTTATCGACTCCCTGCTCATCTCGCTTTTGAGCGATGGTCATATTCTGCTTGAAGGTGTGCCCGGACTGGCCAAGACACTTGCCATCAAGACACTCTCGCAGCTCATTGACGCAGGCTACAGCCGCATTCAGTTCACCCCCGACCTCCTTCCTGCCGATGTCATCGGCACACTCATCTATTCGCAGAAAGATGAAAACTTCCATGTAAAGAAGGGTCCCGTGTTTGCCAACTTTGTGTTGGCCGACGAAATCAACCGTGCTCCGGCAAAGGTGCAGAGCGCCCTGCTTGAGGCCATGCAGGAACACGAAGTAACTATCGGCGACAACACGTTCAAGCTCCCCGACCCCTTCCTGGTGATGGCTACGCAGAACCCCATTGAGCAGGAAGGCACCTACGAACTGCCTGAGGCACAGGTTGACCGTTTCATGCTGAAGGTGGTAATCGACTACCCCACCATCGACGAGGAAAAACTTATCATCCGGGAAAACATCAAGGGCGCACTGCCCAAGGTGACACCTGTGACAACAGCCAAGGAGATATTGGAGGCGAGGAAAATAGTCAACGAGGTCTATATCGACGAGAAGATAGAGCAATACATTGCCGACATCGTCTTCGCCACACGCTATCCCGACCGCTATGGTCTGCCAGAGCTGAAGGACATGATAACCTATGGCGGAAGCCCGCGCGCGAGCATCAATCTCGCTAAGGCTGCCCGCGCCTACGCTTTCATCAAACATCGTGGCTACGTGGTGCCCGAAGATGTCAGGGCTGTAGCCCACGACGTGCTCCGCCACCGCATAGGACTCAGCTACGAGGCCGAAGCAAGCAACGTGACGAGCGAGGAAATCGTAAGCAAGATTATCAATAAGATTGAAGTGCCCTAAAAGCAACACTGGACCAGTGGCAGAATGCCTCAGACACTCCTCCAAAGGCATAAAACCTCAAGCGCAGCTGAAAATGGAAGCCGGAACAAAAACTGACAAGCATGCACCGGCAATTGATTAATTTGTAACTCGTTGAATGGATACTCAGGAAATACTTAAGAAGGTCAGGAAGATAGAGATTAAGACACGCGGTCTTAGCCAGAACATCTTTGCCGGACAATACCACTCTGCTTTTAAGGGGCGGGGTATGGCCTTCTCCGAGGTTAGGGAATACCAGTTCGGCGACGACGTGCGTGACATCGACTGGAATGTGACGGCCCGCTTCCACCATCCCTATGTGAAGGTGTTCGAGGAGGAACGTGAGCTGACAGTGATGTTGCTCATCGATGTCTCCGGATCGCTCGACTTCGGCACAAGGCGACAGCTCAAGCGCGACCTCGCCACGGAGATTGCTGCCACACTCGCCTTCAGTGCCATCCAGAACAACGATAAGATTGGAGTTATCTTCTTCTCCGACCGTATAGAGAAGTATATTCCGCCCAAAAAAGGAAGAAAGCACATCCTCTATATTATACGCGAGATGCTCGACTTCCATGCTGAGAGCCGAAACACGGATGTGGCCGGAGCCGTAGAATATCTTACAAGGGTGATGAGGCGACACTGCACGGCTTTCGTCATCAGCGACTTCTTCGACCCTTCGCTATCAGCCCTGAGTGACCATTCGGAGGCCTTCAGGCACACACTGACCATAGCCAACAACAAACACGACGTTGTGGCCATACAAGTCTATGACCCATTGGCCCGTATGCTTCCCAACGTAGGACTGATGAGGGTGTGCGATGCCGAGACGGGGCATGAGATGCTCATTGACACGAGCTCGGAGAAATTGAGGCAGGCTCACACAAGGTATTTTCTCCAGCGGCAGAACAACCTCAAGCAAGCCCTGGCCAAGAGTCGTATCGACTGGATTAGCGTGGCTACAAACGAGGACTACACAAAAGCCCTAATCATGCTATTCAGGCAGAGAGCAGGTAAAAGACGCTAAAAGAACTTTAAGTGACTAATAAAAAAAGATAGCAGACGTTTTGAGAACGCATTTTTCATATTTGGTCATGCTGGTTGCCATGCTGGTAGTAAGCCTCGGAGCAACCGGACAGGTGAGGGTGGAGCAGAAAGTGGACTCCATCGGCATCCTGATAGGGCAGCAGGCACATCTGACAGTGACGGTGACAGCCCCCCAGGGAGCACGCGTGGTGTTCCCATCCTTCCGCCGCGCACAGCCCATCACGCCTGGAGTGGAAGTGCTCGGAGCCGCCGAAACGCAAAGCACGGACATCGGCAATGGCCAGATGCAATGGCAGAAGGCCTACACCATTACCTCTTTCGACGAACATCTCTATGCCATTCCAGGACAGAAGGTGAAGGTAAACGGGAAGACGTACTCCGGAAATACAGTAGCCCTGAAGGTCATCACTATGGATGTCGACACACTGCATCCCAATCAGTTCTTTCCGCCTAAGGACGTACAGGACAATCCTTTCATGTGGAGCGAATGGAGCCCCGTGTTCTGGCTTAGCCTGCTCATGGTGCTGCTCTTCGTAACTTCAGCCTATCTCTTCATTCGACTGAAACAGAACAAGCCCATCATCACGCACATACGCATAGTGCGCCATATCCCGCCCCATCAGAAAGCTCTCGGCGAAATAGCCCGACTGAAAGCCGAACATATGACTACCTCTGAAGACCAAAAGGCCTACTACACCCAACTGACCGATACGCTCAGGGAGTATATCAAGGCACGCTTCGGTTTTAACGCTATGGAGATGACAAGTTCTGAAATCATCTATCAGCTCCAGCAAACGGGTGACAAAAAGATGATAGACGAGCTGAAGGAACTCTTCGAGACTGCCGATCTGGTGAAATTTGCCAAATACTCAACGCTCATCAACGAAAACGATCTGAACCTCGTCAATGCTGTCAACTTCATCGACAGCACCAAGACCGACGCCAAGGAGACAGAGGAGAGGGTCGTGCCTAAGCTCAGTGAGAACGACGAAAAAACTAGGAAGAGCCGCATCACCATCAAGTCACTGCTCTATGTCACACTGACAGCCGTGGCCTTGCTGCTCATCTATATATTATATAAGGTATATGAGCTGCTCATGTAGCAGCTTGGTGTGAACATCTCCAAAGTTGCAGGTTTGCCACTGCGCACAAGGAGAATATAACAGAAGAAGAAATTGGAATTCGTAAATAAGGAGTACTTCCTGCTACTCATCCTTCTCATACCATACGTACTATGGTATTTCCTCTATAGGAAGAAGAGTGAGCCAACCATGCAAATGAGCGACACTCGCGCCTACGAGTTCGCTCCCAAAAGCTGGCGTATGCGCATCATGCATCTGCCGATGGCACTCAGGTGCCTGACGTTTGTCATGATCGTATGCGTACTGGCCCGGCCCCAGACCCACAACGCCTGGGACAAAAAGCAAGTCGAAGGCATAGACATCATGCTGGCCATGGATGTCTCAACATCCATGCTTGCCGAGGACCTGCGACCCAACCGCATGGAAGCAGCCAAGAATGTAGCAGCCGAATTTATCTCCGGCAGACCTGACGATAACATCGGTTTGACTATTTTTGCAGGTGAGGCTTTCACGCAGTGCCCTATGACCACCGACCATACGAGCCTGCTGAACCTTCTGCAAAGTGTCAGAACCGACATCGCTGCACGTGGACTTATCAGCGACGGTACCGCCATAGGAATGGGACTTGCCAACGCAGTCTCCAGACTGAAGGACTCCAAGGCGAAGAGCAAGGTGGTGATTCTGCTCACCGACGGAAGCAATAACATGGGGGACATCTCGCCAATGACGGCAGCACAGATTGCGAAGAGTCTCGGCATCAGAGTCTACACTATCGGTATCGGTACCAACAAGGTTGCACGCTTCCCCATTCCAGTGGGAGGCACTGTTCAGTACATCAGTCTGCAGGCTGACATCGATACCAAGACGCTCAGCGATATTGCAGCAGAAACCGACGGCAACTTCTACAGAGCCACCAACAACCAAGAACTGAAGAACATCTACAAGGACATCGACAAGCTGGAAAAAACGAAGATGGACGTAAAGAAGTTCTCCAAGCGCTACGAGGCCTATCAGCCCTTCGCTCTGGTAGCTGTGCTCAGCCTCCTTCTCGAGATTCTCCTGCGCAGCTTGGTGCTCAGAAGGATTCCATAGCACGAAATGAAAAGGATTTGCAAGAATGTTTAGATTCGAAGACCCTATATATCTTTGGCTGTTGGCAGCCATCCCTGTGTTGGCCCTGCTGAGGTTTGTCGGCATCCGGCTGAAACGGAAGAAACTCCGTCGGCTGGGTGACGCTGAGCTTCTTAGCCAACTCATGCCCAACGTGTCGAAATATCGACCCGCAGTGAAGTTCTGGCTCATGCAAGCAGCTCTGGCTCTGCTTATATTGCTGCTGGCACGCCCACAGATGGGCTCTAAGGTGTCACACGACAAGCGTGAAGGCATTGAGACGATGATTTGCCTAGACATCAGCAACTCTATGCGTGCCACAGATGTTGTGCCATCACGCCTTGACAAGAGCAAGATGCTCGTAGAAAATCTTGTCGACCACTTCACTAACGATAAGATAGGCTTGGTGGTTTTTGCCGGCGATGCTTTCGTACAACTGCCCATAACAAGCGACTACGTCAGTGCAAAGATGTTCCTGCAGAACATCGATCCTTCGCTGATTTCCACACAAGGAACGGATATCGGAAGGGCCATCAATCTGTCGATGAACAGTTTCACACAACAAGACAAAGTAGGAAGGGCTATCATTGTCATCACCGACGGAGAGGACCATGAGGGCGGTGCCATTGAAGCGGCTGAGGCTGCACGCAAAAAAGGCATCAGAGTTTTTATCCTCGGTGTAGGCGATCCCAAAGGAGCTCCCATACCAACAGGCAACGGAGGCTACATGAAGGATAATTCCGGGCAGACTGTAATGTCGGCCCTCAATGAGCAAATGTGCCAACAGATAGCCCAAGCTGGGAAGGGCACTTATATCCATGTGGACAATACATCGGATGCAGAGGAGAAACTCAACGACGAACTGGCTAAACTTCAAAAGGGAGAGACAAGCAGCGTTATATACAGTGAATACGACGAACAGTTCCAGGCTTTTGCCATACTGGCTCTCATACTGCTTGTTATCGAGACTTTCATTATGGAGAGCAGGAATCCCCTGCTCCGCAAAGTAAGCCTCTTCCGCCGTCCCGGTATGACGACAAAGAGACAAGAAGAAAAGATTTAGACTGCAATGAAGCAATATCCCATCATATCCATAATCATGCTAATCCTGTTGTTGGGGGGCAGCATAAGGACTGAAGCGCAGAGCGACAGGCAGTTCATTCGCTCAGGCAACAGACTCTACCGGCAACAGAACTATGCTAAAGCGCAGGCTGAGTACCAGAAGGCTTTGCAAAAGAACGCCCGCAACGCCCAAGCTCACTATAACCTGGGATGCGCATTGATGATGCAGCAAAAGGATTCGGCTGCCATCGAACAGTACGAGCAAGCAGGGAAACTCGAGACCAGTGCCTCGCGCAAGGCCATGGTATACCATAACATTGGCGTAATCTGTCAGGGTAAACGGCTCTACGGAGAGGCTATAAAGGCTTACGAAGAGAGTCTGCGCAACAATCCCAACGATAATGAGACACGCTATAACCTCGCACTCTGCAAGCGACTCCAAAAGAACCAAAAGCAGAATCAAAAGCCCAATCCGCAAAATAACAAGAAGAATAAGAACAACAAAGATAAGGATAAAGACAAGAACCAAAAGCAAGACCAAAAGAATCAACAACAGCAGAAACAAGACCAGAAGCAGATGAGCAAGGATAATGCCGAGCAACTCCTTAACGCTGCCATGCAGGAGGAGCAAGCTACTCAACAAAGGCTCAAAAAGGCTATGCAGCAACCTCGTACAAGGAAACTTGAGAAGAACTGGTAAAGCCCTAAAGATATGCAGACAAACAACATGACAGGTCTATATAGATATTTCGCCATCGTTACCTTCATTATGGCTTCCTGCCTGGCAGCCACAGCACAAGGTATCTCTGTGTCGGCACCTGAGAGGGTTGCCGTTGGAGAGAACTTCCGTGTCTCTTACACGGTAAGCACGAAGGATGTCGATGAATTCCGTTCCGCACTCCACACCACAGATGTCGTAGAAGTAATTGCAGGTCCTTACACCTCACAGCAATCGAGCTTTCAGATGATAAACGGACACACAAGCTCCTCGTCGTCCATCACATACACATACACACTCTATGCCTCAAAAAATGGCATCTACAGCGTCGGACCGGCACATGCACGCGTGGGCGGCAGAACGCTGACATCCCGTTCTATAAAAATAACTGTATCCGGGCACGCACGGTCCACTTCGAATGGCACTCCTCGCATGCACGACGATTATGCAGACGAACCACAAATGCGCGCCGCAGGTTCGCGTATCACGGGCAAAGACTTGTTTATTAAGGTGAGCGCCAACAAGCGGCGGGTCCATGAGCAGGAACCCATCCTGCTGACTTATAAGGTGTACACACTGCTCGACCTTACCCAACTCGACGGCAAAATG
The DNA here is from genome assembly GCA_900314365.1 of uncultured Prevotella sp. Lineage (GTDB taxonomy): Bacteria > Bacteroidota > Bacteroidia > Bacteroidales > Bacteroidaceae > Prevotella. The sequence goes on from OMVH01000037.1 coordinate 11,510, forward strand.
CCCGACCTCACAGGCTTTCACACCCAGGAAGTGCCTCTGCCTCAACAGAAGAGTTTCCACGTTGAAAAGGTTAACGGGCGCAATTACCGCTGTGTGACGTGGAGCCAGTATGTGATGTATCCCCAGATGACAGGAAAGCTGACCATACCGAGCATAACCTTCAAGGGCATCGTCGTAGAACAGAATCGAAATGTCGATCCCTTCGAGGCTTTCTTTAACGGTGGATCAGGCTATACAGAAGTTAAGCGCAACATTGACGCTCCGAGTCTCACTATCCAGGTAGACCCGCTGCCGGCAAAACCTACCAACTTCTCGGGAGGCGTGGGCAAGTTCAATATCTCTGCTTCTATCGACCACAATAATGTGAAGGCTGGTGAACCCATCAACCTGCGAGTTGTAGTGGGTGGTGTGGGCAACCTGAAACTCATCAAGCAACCCACATTGACATTCCCTAAAGACTTTGACAAATACGACCCGAAGGTAACCGATAAGACGAAGCTCACTGCCAACGGCGTGGAAGGCAACATGGTGTACGATTTCCTTGTGGTACCACGCAATCAAGGGAAGTATACCATTCCGGCCGTAGCCTTCACTTACTACGATACAGGTGCAAATGCCTACCGCACCATAAAGACACAGCCCTTCGACATTACTGTGGGAAAGGGCGACGGCAAGTCGTCGACTGCAAAGGACTTCAGTTCCGACGAGGACAAGGATATCCATGCTCTGAAGCTTGGCAATACTGACCTCCACACCACCAACGACTTCTACTTTGGCTCCGGAGCATATTGGGCAAGCCTTCTCATTCCACTTTTTGCATTCTTATCACTACTGCTGATTTTCCGGCAACGTGCTATCAACAATGCCGACGTAGTAAAGATGCGTGGAAAGAAAGCCAACCGTGTGGCAACACGGCGCCTGAAGAAAGCAGGCGACCTGATGCTGAAAGGCAGACAGAACGAATTCTACGACGAAGTGCTCCGCGCGTTGTGGGGCTACGTGAGTGACAAGATGAACATGCCTGTGGAGAAACTCTCAAGAGAAAACATCGAGGACTGCCTTAAGGAGAAAGAGGTTGACGATGCGACCGTGCAGAAGTTCATCTCCGCACTCGATGAGTGCGAATTTGAGCGCTATGCTCCAGGCGACGTGACAGGCAATATGAACAAGACTTTCGAATCGGCCATGACAGCCATCATGAATATCGAGGAAGCCATAAAGGCTCGTCCGCACAGAAAGCACAGCACTAAGACCCCGGTAGTTCTGCTTCTCCTGCTGGCCCTACTTCCGGTGAAGTCGTTTGCCGTCACCAAGGCCAACGCTGACGCTGAATACAACAAGGGCAATTACCAACAAGCCATCAAGGACTATGAGGAAATCCTCAAACGAGGTGTGAGTGCCGACATCTACTACAATCTGGGTAATGCATACTACCGCACGGACAACATCCCTCAGGCTATCTTGGCCTATGAGCGTGCACTAAAGCTCTCACCAGGCGACAACGACATCCGTTTCAACCTGCAGTTTGTACAGGCCAAGACAATAGACAAGATTACCCCCAAGAGCGAGATGTTCTTCGTCACATGGTTCCGTGCGCTGGTCAACTTCACCAGCGTCGACCGCTGGGCCATGCTGAGCGTGGTATCCATCAATCTGGCTCTTCTGCTCATGCTCATCTACCTCTTCTGTCCGCGCATGAGCCTCCGCAAGGCCGGCTTTTATGGTGCGACAGTGTTCGTGATTCTCTTCCTTCTCGGCAACTTCTTCGCATACATGCAGAAGCAACAATACGAGAACAGCACTGGCGCCGTCGTCATAGCGCCTTCTTTATCTGTGAAGAAGACTCCTTCGGCAAGCGGAAGCGACGCCTTTGTTATTCACGAGGGAACACGGGTCGACATTACAGACTCGGGCGTCAACGGTTGGAAGGCCATACGCCTCGCCGACGGCAGAGAGGGCTGGGTGCCCACAGGTAAGATTGAGAACATATAGAATGAATGTCATTGTGGTTTCACATTGCCGGTTGCCTATGCTACCGGCGTTTTTAACAAGCTTATGGACTGGCAAGCTTTTCTTGAGATAGACAGGGCCGTGTTGGAGTTCTTCAATGGTTCCAACTCACTGTTTCTCGACCATCTCATGTCGCTGCTGACATCGGGCTTCACTTGGATACCCCTTTACCTCGCCCTGTTCTATCTCTTTGTGAAAAACAACGAGACGATGGCTCAGATTGGGCTTGCGGTAGGCTGCACTCTACTCTGTCTGGCACTTACCGAAGGTATGGCCGACGGACTGATAAAGCCACTTGTAGCCAGACTGCGTCCTGTCGACGACCCTTCAGTGGCTGGCTCTGTCGACACTGTTTATGGTGTCTTCGCCACAGGCTACAGCTTCTTCTCTGCCCATGCTGCCAACACGATGGGTATAGCCGTGTTCTTCGCACTGCTCGTGCGCAACCGTGTCTTCACTTGGTTCATGGTTCTTTGGGCTCTGCTTAACGGATACACGCGGCTCTACCTCGGCGTCCACTATCCCTCCGATGTCCTTGCCGGCTTTCTTTGGGGAATGGTAGCTGCCACCCTATCCTACTTCATCTACCAGAAAGTTTACAAGCGCATCACACCTGCGCTCAATTATATTTCCTCACAATACACGTCAACTGGTTACAGCCTCAAAGATGTTGACGTAGTGCTCTCAGTGCTTGTCTACACTATAGCCATCGTTATTCTTGGCTCGCCTTTCATCTTCCACTGACGCACACCCTTCTCTTTATAGCACATGGATACAAAACATATACGCATCAGCGACTACAACTACAACCTGCCCGACGACAGGATAGCCAAGTTTCCCGTCACACCTCGCGACCACAGCAAACTACTGCTCTATAATCACGGAAAAGTGGGCGAGGACATCTTCTACAATCTCCCGGACTATCTCCCCAAAGGTGCACTCATGGTTTTCAACAACACCCGGGTTATCCAGGCACGCATACATTTTCGTAAAGAGACAGGGGCTCTTATAGAGGTATTCCTCATGGAGCCTGTGGTGCCTGCCGACTACGAGCAGATGTTTCAGACCTCAGGCTCATGCTCGTGGCTCTGCATGGTGGGAAATCTTAAGAAGTGGAAGGAGGGTACGCTCAGACGTGAATTCCACATCAAGGGACACGCTCTCACCCTCGAGGCTTCATTGCGCCGTGGCGACAGCCTCACTGCAGAACAGCTCCAGAAAACTCACCACTCAGGCGGTACCAATTACTGGGTGGATTTCACATGGGACAATCCCAACGTCTCATTTGCAGAAATATTGGAAGCTGTAGGCGAGCTGCCCATCCCCCCCTATCTCAATCGTCCAACAGAAGAGAGCGACAAGACTACTTATCAGACGGTATATTCAAAGATTAAAGGCAGCGTGGCTGCCCCGACGGCTGGTCTGCATTTCACCGACAAAGTTCTTGCTGAGATCGATCAGAGGGGAATCGTCCGTGACGAAGTGACGCTGCATGTGGGAGCGGGTACTTTCAAGCCCGTAAAGACGGAGATGATAGAAGGGCATGAAATGCACTCTGAGTACATAGTGGTGCACCGCCACACCCTCGAGCATCTACTTTCACACAACTGCGAGGCCATTGCCGTGGGCACGACGAGTGTACGTACTCTCGAAAGTCTTTATTATATGGGAGTTCACTTGCATTTTCATCCTGATGCAAGCGAGGAAGAATTGCATGTCAACCAATGGGCACCCTATGACGGGAACCGGAACGGCGGACTTGCCGAAGGTGTCACGCCACAACAGTCCATGCAGGCCATCCTCAGCTACCTCGACCGCAACTCTCTGGACGCACTCCATAGCAGTACACAGCTCATCATAGCTCCCGGCTACGAGTACAAGATAGTAAAAATGCTCGTCACCAACTTCCATCAGCCCGAGAGCACCCTATTGCTCCTCGTGAGTGCCTTTGTCCATGGTGACTGGCACACCATCTATGACTACGCGCTCAATCACGACTTCCGCTTTTTGAGCTACGGTGACTCTTCACTGCTCATCCCATAGACATCTTTCATTCAAAGCAGGGAAAATCCTTGCTACAAGGAAACAGCAACAAGACAGAAAACAGTATAATCATGAAAATAGGAGACAAAGTAAGGTTTCTCAGTGAGACCGGCGGTGGTGTCGTCGCCGGCTTCCAGGGCAAGAACATTGTTTTAGTGGAGGATTCCGACGGCTTCCAGATACCGACGCCTGTCAACGATGTCGTTGTCATTGATAGTGACGACTATAGTATAGCGAAGGTGGCACAAGCCTCCCTGGGACGCCAACAGCCTCAACACGACGGGAAGAGCATCAGCCAGCTCATGAAGGAGGGAATGGACGAACCCGTGGACAACACTGTCGACGACTACGATCCCGCTGACCGTGAGCTTACCTTCGAGCGTGAGCCCGAGGAGCGAAAAGGCGGCAACCGGCTCACTGCCTTCCTCGCCTTTGTGCCTATGGATATCAAAGCCATGACCTCCACACGATTCGAGGCCTACTTCGTAAACGACAGCAACTACACAATGTACTTCACCTATCTGAAAGCCGAAGGTGCCAGCTGGACACTCGCCGCCTCGGCCGAGGTAGAACCCAACACAAAGCAATTCATTGAGGAGTTCGGGCACGACGATCTCACTACCCTCGGGCACGTGGCAGTACAAGTAGTGGCTTTTAAGAAACAAAAGCCCTTTGCCATAAAACCGGCCATCGACGTACAGTTCCGCGTTGACGCTGTGAAGTTCTACAAACTTCACACATTCCAGGAGAACGAATTCTTCGAGCAGCCCGCCCTCCTCTACCCTATTGTAGAAGACGACAAGCCAGCACGCCCTCTCGTCGTTGACCCCAAGAGACTGAAAGAAGAACTTTACCATAAGGACGAACCTTCCGAGACTGGGCGGAAGAAGGCATCCGAGGCTGGTACTGACTATGTCCGACGCTACGACGACGGACGCCGAAAGGGCAATCCCTTTGTCATCAAACACCGGGGCGACGACGACGTGGTGGTTGTTGACCTCCACGCTGATGCCCTCCTCGACACCACTGACGGCATGGGACCTGCCGACATCCTAAGCTATCAACTCAAAAAGTTTCGTGAGGTTCTCGACCAGTTTGCAGGCAAAAAAGGGCAACGGGTTGTGTTTATTCATGGTAAGGGAGCCGGAGTTCTCCGCCGTGCCCTGATTAATGAACTTACTTATCGCTACAAGAAATACACCTATCAGGACGCCTCATTCCAGGAATACGGCTATGGCGCAACTCAGGTGACCATAAAATAGAGGCGGACAAACGAACTCGGACATAGAACCTACATGGTACATTCCCATCAGAAAACTACTTAATTTCATCGCTAAACGACGCTTATGCAACACGGATTCATGAAGGTGGCTGCTGCCGTGCCAGCAGTGAGGGTGGCCGACTGCCACTATAATGTGACTGACATAGAGTCGCTCATCGCAAAGGCTGAAGGACTGCAAGCCGAAGTCATCGTATTCCCCGAACTCTGTCTGACGGGCTACACTTGCCAGGACCTCTTCCGGCAGAAAGTGCTGCTCGACGCGGCTGAATCGGGAATGCTCCGCCTGCTCGACCTCACGCGCAAACTCGACATCATTGGCATCGTGGGTGCACCGATTCCTGTCGGCGGTGCCATCATCAACGCAGCCATTGTGTTCCAGCAAGGGCAGATACTGGGCATAGTACCGAAGACCTATCTGCCCAACTACAGCGAATTCTACGAAAAACGATGGTTCACCTCCGCCCGCGACCTTCGTCCAACCACTATCCGTTATGCCGGACAGCCCCTACAGATAGGACCAGAACCGAAAATATTCGTTACCTCAGACGGAGTGAAGTTCGGTATCGAAATCTGCGAGGATGTATGGGCACCCACCCCACCCAGCAACCGTCTCACTTTAGAGGGCGCTGAAATCATCTTCAATCTTTCGGCAAGCGACGAGCTCATTGGCAAGCACCGTTACCTCTGCAGCCTGCTGGCCCAACAAAGTGCACGAACGCTCTCAGCCTACGTCTATGCCGGCTGTGGTTTTGGAGAAAGCACTCAGGATGTTGTCTACGGCGGCAACGCGCTCATCTACGAGAATGGAACCCTCCTGGCCGAGAGCCAACGGTTCCAACTTGACAGTCAGCTCGTGACGGCCCAAATCGACGTTGAGCGACTTCGCGCCGAGCGCAGCCTCAACACCACCTTTGCGGGCGCTGTTGCAAGCATGGCGCGCCGGGAGGGTCGCCTCTCTGTTCCGGCCGAGACGGTAGAATGCCGCCCCGTGACCATCAGGGAGTTCACACTGGAGCGCACATTCGATGCTCACCCCTTTATTCCGAAGTCGGAGGACATGGCAGCGAGTTGCGAGGAAATCTTCAGCATCCAGGTGATGGGACTGGCCAAACGACTTGTCCACACTGGCTGCAAACATGTGGTCATCGGCATCAGTGGCGGCCTCGACTCCACACTGGCTCTCTTGGTTTGCGCGAAGACCTTCGACAAACTTCAACTCAGCCGTCGCGGCATCATCGGAGTCACCATGCCTGGTTTCGGGACCACAGGACGCACCTACCACAACGCAATGACGCTGATGCAGCATCTCGGTACGAGCATTAAAGAAGTAAACATCGCAGAGAGCGTGCGACGCCATTTCGAGGACATCGGTCACGACGAATCTGTCCACGACATCACCTACGAGAACAGTCAGGCTCGCGAGCGCACACAGATTCTCATGGATCTTGCCAATGAGCTCGGAGGGCTTGTAATCGGTACAGGAGACTTGAGCGAACTGGCTCTGGGATGGGCTACCTACAACGGCGACCACATGAGTATGTACGGAGTGAACGCCAGCATTCCGAAGACACTTATCCGACACCTTGTCAGCTATGTCAGCGGTACTATCGACGACGAAGTGACCCAACAGACCCTTCACGACATCATCGATACACCCATCAGTCCGGAGCTCATACCGGCCGACTCTGAGGGAAAGATAAAGCAGAAAACCGAGGACCTAGTGGGTCCCTACGAACTTCACGACTTCTTCCTCTACTATTTTCTGCGCTTTGGTTTCCGCCCGGCCCGTCTCTTCATGATGGCACGCAAGGCCTTCAGCCCAGAGCAGTATACCGATGACGTCATCCGCAAATGGCTACGCACTTTCTGCCGCCGCTTCTTTGCACAACAGTTCAAACGCTCCTGTCTGCCCGATGGTCCAAAGGTGGGAAGCGTGAGCCTAAGCCCAAGAGGCGACTGGCGAATGCCGTCCGACGCCGCAAGCACACTTTGGACTTCGGATGCAGATGAGGCCTGACCTTCAAAGGACAGAACCTCCACAAAATAGCAATCCGGGAATGAGGCATCCATACAGACTTTGTCAGGGTGTCCATTCTCGGATTCTCTGTTTTGAAACCTGACTTCCTGACTTCGTCAATGCGTCACCCTAAATTATAATGAATGATACTGTTAATATTCTTATATAGGTAAGGGTTGACAGACATTCATATTATTTTTGACCAAAACCAGCAAAAC